>CANNKH010000121.1 GCA_947504985.1 Methylococcaceae bacterium
CAGCCCAAACGAGTCCGGTAGCGACAAATCCAGCAGCACCACATTGAAAGATTGCAGTGATAATTGTTGTTGTGCTTTAGCCAAGGTATCGACATGCGTCACCTCAAAAAAAACATTCACCGCATCACGCAAAGCTACAAGTACAAGCTGAGCATCACCCAGCTCATCTTCCACCATTAACACACGAATTGACTTTAGCGATTTCAAACTACTTACCGTTCGGTAAATGTACCAACGCAAACCAATAATCACCCAATTTGCTAACGCTGGCTATAAACTGGGAAATATCAACCGGTTTGGTAATGTATCCAGCGGCACCTAATTCATAGGACGAAACAATGTCACGATCGACATCTGAAGTGGTCAGTACCACGATAGGAATCGCTTTGAAGGCGTTATCCGCTTTTATCGCAGTCAGAAATTCACGCCCATTCATGCGAGGCATGTTGATGTCTAATAAAATTAAATCAGGGCGTTGTGCGCTTGCATATTGACCCTTACGATGCAAATAATCCAAACCCTCGCATCCATCAACCACATGATTGATATTAGCCAAAATATGGCTTTCCTTAAGTGCAAGTTGCACCAGATAAGCATCGGCTGGCTCATCTTCCAATAATAAAATTTCAAAAGGTTTTGCGGTGGTATCCATTCATATCTCATCAGTAAAGTGGTAGATCAAAGGCAACGATTGTGCCTCCACCCGCTGTTTCTTGCAGACTCACCGAGCCATTACAGCTTTCAATAATACGTTTTACAATTGCTAGACCAATACCCGTGCTGTTCGGATTTTTACTGACTTGCAAACGTTCAAACACGCCTAAAACACGTTGGCGGTATTCCACCGGAACACCAATACCATTATCAGCAAACCGGCAATACAATCTACCCGCCTTTACCTTACCGCTAAGGGTTATCACAGGCGGATTATCTGGGTGGGAATAAAGCAAAGCATTATCCAATAGAATGCTGATAATGTCAGTCATGCGTGCCTTGTCAATCAGGATCAAAGGCAGCTTTTCACATTCGACGGTCGCGCCGCTATCGTGCATAGCGCCTGCGTATAGCGTGGTCACTTGACGAACGACTTCGACTAAATCAACGGCTTCATTCCGGTCACGCGGTTCGCCCGCCGCAAGATACAATTGAATATCGCTAACTAACGCGCGTTGCCGCAAAGCGCTTTGTTCAATGAAATGTAAACTCAAGGCTGTTTTTTCGTTTAATGAGGCTTCCCCCAACTGCTGTTTAAGCTGTTTGGTAAAACTTAAGATGCGCCGCAATGGTTCTTGCAGATGATGCGCCGCGATTTCGGCAAACTGCTGTAAATTGGCTTCAGTCCGTTTACGATCGGTAATGTCTAAACAAGTACCAATGTAGCCCAAGAATTCACCGTGCTTATCCCTACGCGGGACACCAAAATCAAATACCCAGCGGTATTCGCCATCGTAGCGTTTAAGTCGGTATTCCATCTGAAAGGCTTGCCTAGCATCAAAGCGGGTAACGTAAACATTAAGATAGTGCTGTAAATCATCAGTATGTATGCCTGACATCCAGCCACTACCTGCTTCTTGCTCCAGACTACGCCCAGTAAAATCAAGCCAGACCTGATTAAACCAATAATAGAGGGAGTCAGCGCCGGACATCCAAATCAACACCGGGGCGGCATTGGCAACGGTACGAAAGCGGGCTTCTGATTCTTGTAACGCCAGTTCGATACGTTGATGTTCGGTTAGATAAGTCGATTGAATCATGCCGGTTAGTGCCAGGATTAGCGAATAAAACCAGAAGTTGGTCAGTTCAGTTTTGCTAATATCGTCTGAGAATAAACCAATACCCTGAGCCGCGCCCCATAATGCCTGGAAGACTGCTATAACAATCACAATGACCGCGCCATGCGTTCCCGAACGCATGGCGGCAATAGAAACAAGCAGAAACATCCAGTGTCCGCGTGCCACCAAGCCGAGTGATTCATGAAACCAATCCAAAAAAATGATTTGCCCCATTAAACACGTTAAACTCAGTAATAAAACAACTTCAACTATTTTTTGCTTTTCAAACCAATCGCTTGGCAACTGCCGCCAAACCAGAATTAATGGCGTCAGTAATATCGTGCCAAGGACATCACCCATCCACCAATGCAGCATATTTATGGCATAAACCGCATAGGGAAATACCCCGGAAAGCAGTAAAGCGGAACTGCCTAATAGTGCCGCAATGACACAACCCACGCCGGCTCCCAAAATAATCAGGCGCAAATAATCACTCAAGCTAACCAGGCTTAAATTAAATTGACCATGACGGGTTAGCAGCCAATGAGCCACTAAAGCTTCCAACGTGTTACCTACCGCAATCACCAAAGCGACGGTTATAGGCATTCGGGTGATGGTATTAGCAACAAATGCACCTATCAGCACCGCCCAAGCATAACGTTTTCCACCGAGTAACAAGGCCGCTAGCGCTAATCCGCTAGGCGGCCAAACCACACTAACGATGCCATTGGTGGAAAAAAAACCGAGCGTAATATGAGCAAGTAATGCGTAAAGTACGGCGACGATTATTATTTTAACGACTGGTTTCATTTAGTTGGGTTGAAGGGCATTGATATAAGGAGTAGGCCGGAATAAGCTTGCCTGAGCGGGAGCGAAAGCAAGCGTTTCCGGCCTACAATACTTAGATTAAGCACAAGGTATCTCAATCCAAAAACAACTGCCCTGATCTTCGCCAGCAGATTCCACACCAATCCGACCACCGTGATGTTCAACAATTTTGCGACACAGTGCCAAGCCTACGCCCGTGCCTTCAAACCGACTACGTGCCTGCAAGCGTGAAAAAACTTTAAACAATCGATCGAATTGTTCTGGGTCAATGCCAATGCCCTGATCGCGTACTTCTACACGCCACCAGGCTGGTGTCGTCGTCGCCACAATAGTAACCTCAGGCGTTTTATCTTCAGCATGATATTTAATGGCATTGCCTATCAAATTTTGAAATAACCGGCTCAGTTCATCAGGACTGGCTATCAACGCCGGCCATTCACCAAAAACCTTCACCACCGCTTTCTGTAAGGTTATTTCCGGCGCTAAAAATGCCAAAGCTTCATCTAAAACAGCACGACTGGCAACGGTTGTCATCGGATCGGTCTTACGTCCAACACGGGAAAACTCAAGCAGGGAAAGAATCATTTGATCCATACGCTTGGCGCCCTCAGTGGCAAACGCAAAAAACTGACGAGTTTCATCATCAAATTGCGTCGTCAAGGCGCGTTCAATTAATGACAAATAACTGGCTACCATACGCAACGGTTGCCGCATGTCGTGAGAAATAGCATAAGCAAATTGCTCCAAATCGGCATTAGAGCGTTGCAGTTCTTCCTCCATTTTTTTGCGTTCAGTAATATCTGTAGAAATGCCACACAAACCATAAATACGACCGCGGCTATCGCGTAAAGGTAATTTTATTGAAAGATAACTGCGTGTTTCACCGGTTTTTTCAAGCGTATTGCTTTCTATCGCTTCCAGGCGTTCACCGTTTTCAATAACACGGCGGTCATTACTATTAATCTGTTCAGCCGTTTCTGAATCAAAAAATGCCCTATCGACCTGACCGATAATCTCGGGCATCGATACCCCAAAAAAATGACAGGTCAGTTGATTGGCAAATAAATACCGGTAGTGCGTATCCTTGATATAAACATAAGCACCGAGATTATCAAGAATAGTCGCTAATTTAGACTCGCCTTCTTTAGCCTGATTTTTCGCCAGCAACAACTGGCGGTTTTTCAGTAATAGCAGCAAGCCTAAAAAAATAATCATGGCGCTGGCAAGCCCTAAAATAACCATTTGATATTGATAACGCTGCACAATATCTTGCAAAGTAAAGAGGGGGGCAGTATCAAAAGGTGGCAGGCGTAATGTCCGCAGCAATTCTTCCACTGAGCTGTAATCCGCTGGAATAGTAAACCCATGATAACCACCCGCCTGAGTAATCAGACCTTCGTGATCGATCAGCAACAACTGCGCGGTAACCAGACGCGCCAGCTCCTCGTTAACCTGTGGCATAGCAACAAAAGGCCATTGAGGATAGAGTTGGGTAGACAACAAATAAGGAAAGCTAGACAAATTCTGCGGATTGATTATTTTAAGCTGGGCAAGATCCAGCTTGCCTGTCTTAGCCAATATTTCCAAAACACCAGCGCGAACAAAACCAACATCTGCTTTTTGCTCTAAAACCTGCGTAATCACAGCCTCATGCGGCATACCGATTTGCCGCAATTGCACATCGTCAGCCATATCAATTCCCGCTTGCATCAGTTGATACGCCTGGGCTTGGTAGCCCCCCAGTGATGATTTATTAGTAAAAGCAACACGTTTGGCTTTTAGATCGCTGAGCTGATTAATGTCATCCCGTTGTTTTAAGGTAAAAATCACCCCGCCCAAAGCATCCATCGGTTTATTATCAACGGATTCCTCTAAGGTCGCCAAGACACCAGACAACGCGTTGCTTTGTCGCAACTGGATGTAATGTCCTGGATTAGTCAGGACAAAATCGAGTTCATGGTGGTGTAATTTAGCTTCCATTTCATCGTAACCCAGTACCAGAATTTGTACTTTTTTACCCGGCAGCGAGCGGGTCAAATACGCGGCTAATGGCTGCCAGCGCTGTTCTTCTTCAACTTTAGGATGCACCGATAAAATGCCCAGGGTTACCGCTTCTATTTGGGAAAAAACAGGGGGAAAAGCTGACCAATACAGGCATAAAATCCAAATAAAACGAACCATATCAATCTTCTTGAGGCAAAAAATCAGCATTGACCAGATGATCCATCGCGTCTTTTTGTGGGAGGTAATGTTCTTTTTCCATCAACGTGGAAAGTGCCTGAGCCGCTTGTATAAATACGCTGTCCGTTGCGTTAAGAAATTTTCGATTCTCCAATACGTTGGGCAGCTCAAGCCCACGAAAATCATTCAGCGCCTCATTGCCCGGCACTTGCAGCCGCTCCGCCATACGATAGACTGCATCTTGTGTATGACTGCGAAAATACTTCAAGGCACGGAAATGTCCTGCAACCAACGCCTTAATGGCGTCAGGATTTTTTTGTATCGCATCGGTTTTGACCGCCAGTACGTCAAAAATGGTATCGGGCAATTTCCGACTATCAAAAAGCAAGGTAGCACCTTGCTCAAGCAACGTGCTGGCGAGGGGATCATAACTAATTAACGCATCAACTTGTTCGTTTTGCCAGGCGGCTAAATGGTCATTGATATTGATGGGCACCACGTCCGTAAGCTTGAGATGAGCGGCTTCCAAAGTTTTATGGAGCATTAAAGCCCCCAGTGCTGATTGTTCTGCACCGATACGCTTGCCAGCCAAATCAGCAAGACTATCGATACCCGGTTTGCCAAGCACCTTATCAGCGCCTGCCGACACATCGAAAACCAAGACGATAGTCAGCGCTATCCCTTTAGCACGGGCACGCAGCACTTCATCCAAGGTTAGCGCCGCACCATCCACTTTACCGTCCACTAACGCCTGTATCGATTCGGTCGCTGATAAGGTTTCTTGCAGGACAATATTTTTTTGTGGAAGCCAGCTCTCCCGGCGCGCTAAAAACATCAGCTCATAACCGGGCCAAACATGGCTGGCAATTTTTAACGGCGGTTGCGGGGCAACATCACACTGACTGAGCAGCGTGATGAGTAAACAGAGATATAACCGACGCGCCAACATGAAGTTACCCCGACTTAGATACCACATTAACCCAGTCTCTCGATCCAATGGTGCACTGGGGCGGGTTTACCCAAAAAATAACCTTGCTGGGTCACAGGGCCTCGTTGCTTCAGGAATTCGGACTGTGCCGCCGTTTCAACTCCTTCAGCAACCACATGCAGCTTAAGTATTCTTGCCACCGCAATAATGGTTTCTACCAAGGCACTATCTTCTGAATCGCTGGGTAAATCGCGGATAAAACTTTGGTCGATTTTTAACTCATAAAGCGGCAAATGTTTAAGATAAGACAACGATGAATAACCGGTACCAAAATCATCCATTGAAAATCGCAGCCCCAAAGCGACTAATTCACGCATTTTTTCTGTGACCGCTGCAATATTGTGCAGAAATAAACCTTCGGTGACTTCCAGAATCAGGAACGCCGGATTAGCATGAGTGCGAGCTAAGCAAGCCCGAATACTGGCAATAAAATCATTGTGTAAGACATGCCGAGGACTGAGATTAACCGCGATGGGAAGCGCTTTATTTTGCGCAGTCAACTCAGTGATAAGTAAGCAAACCTGCTCCAGCATCCAGTTATCCAGCGCGATAATCAGCTCACTTTCTTCTGCCAACGGAATAAAATCAGCGGGTGGAATCATGCCGCGTTGTGAATGTTGCCAACGCACCAGCGCTTCAAAACCGACAATATCGATATTATCGTTATATTGAGGCTGTAGATACGGACGCAATTCCTGTTGAGTGATGCCTACGCGCAACTCCTGTTGCAAGGTGTAACGTTTCAACGCCGTTTCACTCATGCTGTTTTCAAAAAAAGCAACACGTTGATTAGCTTGGTTTTTAATTCGGCTCAATGCGGTTTGTGCTTGACCCAGAATACCAGCACTGTTTTCAGCAAGTCCAGAAAACAGGCTAATTCCGATACAGGCATTGGCGCAATAAAGCTCTTCGCCAATATTAAAGGGTTGTCTCAGAGATTCTAAAAGGCGTTCAGCAACCGCCAGCGTAATATTAGCCACGTTTATTTCATAGGTACCCAAATCAGTAAGCAGCACGGCAAATTCATCGCCTCCTAGACGAGAAACAATATCTTTTTTATGCAAACTTTCTTGTAACCGAGTTGCCAGCGCTTTTAATAACATATCTCCCGCCTGCACACCGCGTGCTTCGTTTACCTCTCGAAAGCGTTTCAGATTGAGAATAAGTACCGCCGCATAATGCTTATTGATACGCAGACTCGCCAAGGTCTGCGTTAATAAAGTGTTAAAGCGTTCCCGATTGGGTAATGAGGTGAGTGAGTCGAAATATTCCAGTTGTTCGGCATTGCGCTCTGCTTGACGAATCATCGTTAAGTCACTAGCAATCGCGACATAACGGGTCACTTCGCCCACATGATTGCACGCCGCACGAATACTTAGCCATTGCGGATAAATTTCGCCGTTTTTACGTCGATTCCAGATTTCACCCTGCCATGCGCCGGTACGTCGTAGTAATCCCCAAAAATCGCGGTAAAAATCGGTATTATGCAAACCAGACTTCAATAAGCTGGGGGATTTCCCAATGGCTTCCGCCGCACTGTAGCCCGTAATAACGGTAAATGCTGGGTTTACCGATTCAATCACACCGTTAACGTCGGTAACCACAATAGATTCAGCAGCGGCCTCCAGCACCTGGGCGGCAAGCAGGAGCTGGGCGGTATTTTCGGTTAATTTTGCCTCCATTTCCGCACGATGCAGCGCATAACGGATAGACCGCACCAGACCCCCATGATCAAAATCACCTTTCGTAAGATAATCGCTAGCACCGGCATCCAATGCCAAAAGCGCAAAATCAAGATCATCCCTGCCAGTAAGCACAATCAAAGGTAGATTTTTCACCATGCGTCTGGCAGCAAGCACGGTGTTGATGCCGGTTGAATCGGGTAATGAAAGATCAAGCAGCATAATGTCAAAATCGAGCTTTTCCAGCGTCTGTTTTGCCTCAGCCAAACGACTCACCCAAGTCACGTTAAACCTGCTCCCCTGATGCGAGCGCAAAGCAATCAGGGTCAAATTAGCATCACCCGGTTCGTCTTCTATCAGCAAAACACTAATAACACTTTGTAAATGACCATTACCAGGTGAATTGGACGTGTCATTGCTTGTGGCGGTCAACAAATCAGATGATGATCTATCGCTAGCGGGCATAAGCTTTAGCGTATTTTTCAGCAAGAGTGATTTTTTATGAGCATCTCCCCTGCCGCCAATGGTGTGGTGATGGAAAAGGGCATCAGCATGCAACGAGCTGTTTGAATGCGGTTTATCGCTGGGGTGGCTAGGTAACATGTTATCGCTCAAGTAAAAATTATTTAGCAGTGGATATAAAACAACGTCGTTGTGTGTATTGTAACCTTTGATGGATGCCATGACTGCCAGTCCTCAAAGGACTGGCAGTCATTTGGTTAAATACGGTAAAAATCAACTCGCTGAAGTATCATCCTGCAACCGTGTCATCCAGGGTTGCAATGCTAGAGGATCAATATGAAAAGCTAATGCTTCAGGTTTATGCAGCAAACCTTCCTCACCGGACGCATTCGGATTTAACTGCCTTTTCTCAACG
>CANNKH010000122.1 GCA_947504985.1 Methylococcaceae bacterium
ATGGCTTTAGTAGCTTTCAAGTTTATGCCCATCATCACGAAAACAAGAACTTATCACTTGCGGAACAAGTGACTGGGCGTCAAAAACGCACCCGTTTTCAGATGTATATACCAGAACACGAGTTACCTAGCTTATTAGCGCAATTACGCAGAGACTTTAAAGGTTCCGGCATACAATACTGGGTCATGCCTGTCATTGATAGCGGTGTTATTTAAGCCGAGCACTATGTGATTTACAGTGGGTAACTTTGAATAGTACCAGTCAGCTAATAACAAAGCTTTAAAATTAAATATAAGGTAATCACTGCATGTTATGCGTTTAGCTGATTATAAGGTCGCTAAGGAGGCGTTTAATGAGTTGCAAAAAACTGCAGAGAGTTAATGTCAGATAGATTTTAAATGCGACATAATTTGTCGTCAAGATCTCTTATGCTAGTCACCTTTATTGATATTAGCACTAGATTTTTTTTATTACTGTTATTATTAATGACGCCATATTATTATCATTTGAAACAAATGGTAATAATATAACAATATCTTTATCAAAAAAATTAGTATGCGTGGTACCATTGCCAACTATATTTTAGGTTTAAATTATTTATGGCTAATAATAGTTCGTCCAATTTGATCACAAAAAAACAAGCGGCTATATTTGTTGATCGCAAGAGCATAGAGAGTCATTGGATTAATGTGTTGACGGCTCATGGTTACGATATAGATGTTTTATTATCGAATAAAAAATTATTTGAAGATGTATTAGAGGGTTACTTGAATTTGATCGTAGTAGATAGTGAATTACTATCTGAAGACCCCGCTATGATTGAACGTTATAAATCAATCTGTCCGCAACTTTTTATCATCGTGTTAGGGTCTGATAGCCACCAAAAAGACAAGTATAAAGAGGCTGGATGTTCTCGGTATATGGAACCGCTAGCTTTATTTGACGGTTTTGACCACGCAGTCACTTTTGAAAAAGATAGCTCTGAAATTATAAGCCTTACTCCGTTGTTTGATGGGTGGCGATTATCGAAAACGAATTACAATTTATATACACCTAATAAAACTAAAATAAAACTGACAGTGAGAGAGTTTAAATTATTAGAGCTTTTATTTCAAAGCACATTAATGGTGAGTAAACACGAAATACAACATATTATCATTGGCCATAATTGTGATACTGGAGATCAGCGTATCGCCGTAATGATTACTAGATTACGAAAAAAGGTCCTGCAACAGTCTTCTTGTCAACTGCCCATTAAGTCAGATTATACAAATGGTTATGTATTTGCAGGCCCATGTTCTATTGAGTCTAGATAATAGGGTTAAGTTAATCAAAAGCGAATTATTTAACCTTAGGTGATTATTAAAGTATTCGGCGCGGTAGTCGTCGTTTTTTTATTATTAGCCTTGTTTGTTGGCGGAGCCCAGCCGCAAGCTGTTGGCCTCTTTGAGCCGCCGATGGATAAAGTGGTGCATAGTTTTTATTATGCCTTTATCACTCAATGTCTGGGTCGACTAATCGGCTTGCGCTTAAGTCTTAGCATATTCTTAGCCTTAAGCATAAGCATAGCTGACGAAGTACATCAACTCTATTTGCCCGGAAGATCTGCAGATATATTAGATCTTATCGCTGATGGCTTTGGTATAACCCTAAGCGCCCTTATTATTAGACTAAGCAGCAGAGTTTGAAAGGGTTTTGAGTAAACAGCGCAAGCAGGAAATTGAAGTAGCATTAAGTTTCCAGCCAACAAGACTCGACCTAAAAGGGTTAAAAAGAATACTGTTAACCTAACCTATATTAAAGGCTTACCATGCCAAGCTATTTCACCTTGATTATCGTCATCGCCGCCATACCATTAGGGGCCAACAGGCCATGGGTGTGGAGTCTTTATGCCATCTTGATTGCCTTGTTTGGTTTGGCATTAGCCATAAAAACATTAAGGTCACCTAGTGATGGGCAGCTCACTATAAAGCCGCTGCGTTATCCGCTGCTCTTCATGATATTGCCCATATTGTGGTCTTTGTTACAGATAAGTCCTTTAACGCCCATCGCTTGGCATCATCCCTTTTGGGCAATAAGTAACGCAGTATTAGCCAGCACAAATAGCGCTTATATCAGTTTACTGCCACACGAAACCGGTACCGCATTAATGCGTTTACTGAGTTACGGCTTAGTTTTTTTGCTCAGCTATCAATACAATCAAAACAGTGATCGAAACGTGACTAGCTTTAAAATCATTGCTTACGCCAGTGTCGCTTATGCCCTCTATGGTCTCGTTATAGAGTGGGGGCAATTCAATACCCTATTATGGTTTAATAAAGAGTTTTATCGATGCTGCGTAACCAGTACCTTCGTCAACCGAAATAGTTATGCCACCTATGCCGGTTTAGGCTTGTTGGCTAGCTTTCCGTTATTATTTTCTAGTCTAAAATCTGGTTTTAAATATGGGCTTAGCAGTCCTTATGGCAGACAATATTTTATTGAGAACCTGATTAGACAAGGTTGGCGACCGCTATTCGGGATGATGTTAATCGTCACCGCCTTATTATTATCTCAATCACGCGGTGGTTTTATAAGTACATTGTTCGCCGTGATTGTATTTTTTTTAGTGCTGCAAGTGAGTCATAAAATGCCCAGCAATAAAACCTTCACAATAATCTTACTCGTCGTTGCAATAGCAGCGGGTTGGGTTTTTAACATGAGTGGTGATGCTGTGGTAGCAAGATTAGATGATATCTCTTTGGTCAATAACGATCGCTTGCGTGTTTATGAAATACTCACTAAAGCTAACCAAGAAAATCCATGGTTAGGCAATGGCTATGGCAGTTTTGCCAAGACCTTCAAGTTATACCAAGATGAATCCATACCTGGTTTTTACGATAAAGCCCATAACAGCTACTTAGAAAACATCTTTGAGCTAGGCTTTATACCCGCCATCGCTTTATTTAGTGTTTTAGTGTCTTTAGCCATGATTTGTCTGCGTGGCGTATGGGTGCGGCGCAGACATTGGATCTATCCTGCGCTCGGTGTTGCCGCTACAGTCTTAGTGGGGGTTCACGCCTTAGTTGATTTTAGCCTGCAAATTCCCGCTGTCGCTTACCTATACGCACTCATGATGGGTGGCGCCGTGGCACAATCAAGGTCTAGTGCTTAAAAACCCTAAGTGTTTTGGCTGGCAGCAGAATTACTTCATAAATATCGATATCAAAGTAAAAAAGATATTTATGTAGGCCAATACCACAATAATTCAAACAGTGCGATGGCTAGGAGTGAATAAGCGCCCATGATGGTCGCGATCTTGATATTGTAATTTTACAAATAAAGATGCCAAAGTAATAAATTGAAATAATGAGATATAATTAATAGTGGATAATTTTTTTTTTAGTTTAATAGCTGAATTTCGTCCATGTCTAGTAGCAACGCCATCGCACATTTACATTCGAACATACAAAAACTCATCGATATCTTGATTATCGCCGGTGTGTTCTATGTTGCTTATGTACTACGCGAAATAACGTTTAGCATTAACGAATTTTATTTAATTATTTTTACCCTCGTCAGCTATAGCTTAGTGGCCAGCTTTAAAAACTTATATGATATAGGAGCCCTTGGCTATTTTTTAGTTGGAACCAAAAGTTTAATAATAGTGTGGCTGAGTGTCTGTTTTTTAATAATTCTAGCGCTATTTGCCAGTAAACAAGCAGAAAGCTTTTCTCGGTTAATTATTATTAGTTGGATGATAATCGCACCTATTTTGCTTGTAATCAGTCGTCAACTATTGACTCAACTCAGAATGAATAGTCGGGGAAATAAAGTCAATATAGCGGTGGTTGGCAACAACGAAACTTGTGATAATTTTTTAAAGCATATTCAAACATTACAATGGTCTTGGCTAAATCTCTACGGCGTATATGATTTTTCGCCTAACCCATTAGCCGTCAAAACCCAATTTCAATCCATTAATAAATTGATTGCTGCAGTAAAAGCAGGTCATATTAATGACGTCTATATCGCCTTGCCGTTGCTTGGCGAAAGCAAAATAGAACAACTCTTAATCGACTTGGCCGATACCACTGTATCTGCCTATATTATTCCTGATTTATTCGTGAGCAACATCATGAAATCAAATTGGACTAATTTTGCCGGCTTATCAGTGGTTAGTGTTTATTCAGCACCTTTTCAAGGCTTATCTGGGCTCTTAAAACGGCTATTAGATATCGTTTTAAGCATGCTCATCTTAGTGATTATTTGGCCGTTAATGTTAGTTATCGCCTTGGCCATTAAGCTGACGTCTAAAGGCCCAGCTTTATTTATACAGCGTCGCTATGGCTTAGATGGCAATGTGATTAGCGTGTGGAAATTTAGAACCATGAGCGTCTGCGAAGATGGTCCACATCTCGCCCAAGCCCAAAAAAATGATGTACGCATTACGCCCTTAGGTAAGTATTTACGAAAAACCTCCTTAGATGAATTGCCCCAGTTTTTCAATGTATTACAAGGCAGTTTATCAGTCGTAGGCCCTAGGCCTCATGCCAACGCCCATAACGAAGAGTACCGTAAACGTATTAAAGGTTACATGTTGCGACACAAAGTGAAGCCAGGCATTACCGGCCTAGCGCAAGTTAACGGCTGGCGAGGCGAAACCGACACCCTTTTTAAAATGGAAAAACGTGTGGAATACGATCTGGAATATATCCAAAATTGGTCAGTAGGCTTAGATTTAAAGATCGTGTTCCTAACCATACTACATGGGTTTTATGATAAGAATGCCTATTAAAGTTGAAGTGAGAAGAGCAGTTCGGTTGTGTAGCCTTAATGCTTATTTCATGCAAGATGGATATTAACTTGCAGACCACTAGGTCAGACACACGAGTTGTCCGACATTACATTACGAATTCATATAGGCTGGGCAACGCTATCGTTTTTGCCAGACCTACGACTTATAAAACGACCTTTAAACAAAGCAAAGATGACTAAAAAAGTAGCCCTAATAACCGGCATTACAGGACAAGATGGATCTTACCTTGCAGAACTACTGCTAGAAAAAGGCTATGACGTGCATGGTATAAAAAGGCGTTCTTCGCTGTTTAATACTCAGCGTGTTGATCATATCTACCAAGATCCACACACGCCCAACCCACAGTTATATCTGCATTACGGTGACTTAAGCGACAGCTCCAACTTAACGCGACTAGTCAGTGAAATTCAACCCGACGAAATCTACAACCTAGGCGCCATGAGCCATGTGGCGGTTTCGTTTGAATCGCCCGAATACACTGCCGACGTTGACGGCATGGGTACCTTACGCCTACTTGAAGCCATCCGCTTTTTAAAACTAGAAAAGAAAACCCGTTTTTATCAAGCTTCAACGTCAGAGCTATACGGACTGGTACAAGAAACGCCACAAAAAGAAACCACGCCTTTTTATCCGCGTTCACCTTATGCCGTTGCCAAACTTTACGCATACTGGATAACTGTCAACTACCGCGAAGCCTACAACCTGTTCGCCTGTAACGGTATATTGTTTAACCACGAATCACCGCGCCGTGGCGAAACCTTTGTTACCCGCAAAATCACCCGTGGTTTAAGCAACATCGGCATGGGCTTAGAAAAATGCTTATTCATGGGCAACATGGATTCCTTAAGAGACTGGGGCCATGCCAAAGACTTCGTACGCATGCAATGGCTGATGTTGCAACAAGACCAGCCAGAAGATTTCGTTATCGCCACCGGCGTGCAATACTCCGTTAGACAATTTATAGAAATCTCAGCCTTAGAACTCGGCATCACCCTGCGCTGGCAAGCTACAGGGGTAGAAGAAATAGGCATTGTAGACCATATCAGCGGCAACAAAGCACCCAGTTTAAAAGTCGGCCAAACCATTGTCGCCATAGATCCCCGTTACTTTAGACCTACCGAAGTCGAAACCTTATTAGGGAATCCCACTAAAGCTAAAGAAAAGTTAGGCTGGACACCACAAATTACTCTGCATGAAATGATCACCGAAATGGTTGCTTGCGATCATGAAGAAGCTAGAAAACAGGCCCTGTTAAAAGCGCAAGGCTATCACATAGCTGTGAGCAGAGAATAAGCAGATGTTAACTAAAACCGCAAAGATTTATCTTGCCGGCCATCGTGGCATGGTCGGTAGCGCATTATTAAAACAATTAACGGCAGCCGGCTATCAAAACCTAGTCATCGCTAGCCATGCAAAACTAGACTTAACCGACCAAGCGGCCGTGCGCGACTTTATGCGCCAAGAACAACCCGAACTAGTCATTATAGCGGCGGCTAAAGTAGGGGGCATACACGCCAACAACACGTATCCGGCAGAGTTTATCTATCAAAACTTAATGGTAGAAGCCAATGTTATCCATCAAGCCTGGGCTGCGGGATGTCAACGCTTATTGTTTTTAGGTAGCTCGTGCATTTATCCTAAATTGGCAGCACAACCCATGGCAGAAAGTGCCTTAGGCACCGGCGTTTTAGAGGCCACCAACGAACCCTACGCCATCGCCAAAATTGCCGGTATCAAACTCTGTGAATCCTATAATCGTCAATACGGCACTGATTATCGTTCGGTAATGCCCACTAATTTATATGGTCAACAAGACAACTTTCATTTGGATAACAGCCACGTTATTCCAGCCATGATCAGAAAGTTTCATGATGCTAAAACCAGTCAGTCAGCGACGGTCACTCTATGGGGTACTGGCACTGCCATGCGCGAATTTTTACATGTCGATGACATGGCTGCCGCCTGCTTGCACGTAATAAACTTAAGTTCAGACGTTTACCAAGCCAGCACAGAACCCATGCTGTCTCACCTTAATGTAGGTACCGGCACCGATGTGACTATACGAGAACTCGCCGAAACCCTACAGCAAGTTGTAGGCTACCAAGGTGACATCATCTGGGATAGCACCAAGCCCGATGGCACACCCAGAAAACTCATGGACAATACAAAAACTAAAGCCTTAGGCTGGCAGCCCAATATTGGCTTAAAAGCCGGCTTGGCTGATACCTATCAGTGGTTTGTAGAGCATCAGCATGAGTTTAAGGCGCAGTAAGAAACCACAAAAAAAACCGTCATCCCGGCATGGATTCACGTCAGGCTATCCTGCCTGACGCCCTCCGGGTAAATGCAAATCTGTTCCAGACAGATTTGTGCCGGGATCCAGACCACAGGGATGTACAGACCGACATAACAAAGATATACGAAACGGTATTGGTAACTTAAACATTGCCATCCATGGCAACTGGATCCCGGCATTTCCTGCCGGGATGACGAGCATGAGAGATGAAGGCAAACGTTTCAAACTTGGATTAAATATTTAGATTAGGGCTTTCACTTTGACTTAGGGCTTTTGATTTTAAAAAACCACAAACCCAAAAAAAGTAAGAAACCACGAAAAATCCGTCATCCCGGCATGGACTGCCGGGATCCAGACCACAGGGATGTATAGCTCGATATAACAAAGAAGTACTCATCGGAATGGCGGTGATTTGACATTGCCATCCATGGCAACTGGATCCCGGCATTCCCTGCCGGGATGACGAGTATGAGAGATGAAGGCTAACGCTTTAAATAGATAATGTGTTTTTAACTTAGGGCTTTCACTTTGACTTACGGCTTTTGATTTTAAAAACTCACAAACCCAAACAAAGTAAGAAACCACGAAAAATGCGTCATCCCGGCATGGACTGCCGGGATCCAGACTACAAGGATGTATAGCTCGACAAAATGAAGATGTACTAAAGGACTACATTATGCTTAAGCAGCCTTGTGTTTATATGTTGGCTAGTAAAAGAAATGGAACACTTTATATCGGAGTTACCTCCGATTTAATTAAACGGGTATATCAGCATCGTATGGAACTTGTAGAAGGATTTAGCAAGCGTTACGGAATACATGATTTAGTTTGGTATGAAGTACATGAAGTAATGGAAAGTGCTATACAACGAGAAAAACAATTAAAGAACTGGTCAAGGCAGGCAAAAATCACCTTACTGGAAAGAACTAATCCAGATTGGCATGACTTATGGATGGACTTGGTTTAGCTATTTAAAAGGCTTTCACTTTGACCTACGATTTTTGATCTAAAAAATCACAAACCCAAACAAAGTAAGAAACCACGAAAAGATCGTCATCCCGGCATGGATTCACGTCAGGCTATCCTGCCTGACGCCCTCCGGGTAAATGCAAATCTGTTCCAGACAGATTTGTGCCGGGATCCAGACCACAGGGATGTA
>CANNKH010000123.1 GCA_947504985.1 Methylococcaceae bacterium
AATGCTTTCGATGCCAGTCCGCATGAACCGGCAATCCCTAATTTGCCAGAAAATCTGCCGATGCCGGGCAGAAGCTTTTACTTTGAAGCCTCGATTGATTTTTAGTTGAATGAAATCGACAACGGCTTCGAGAATGCTCAAAACCCGTTAAGGTTTTACTTCATCGAGAAACGTTCGGTAATCGATAGCTATTTTTAGTCCTGCAAAATTACCTGCCATATTAAATAGCTCGTGGTTCTTTTTATCAAAACTAAGTTTGACTTCATTTAGCGCATTATTTTCGTAACCTGCCTCAACACGTGGGGTATCTAGCAAAAAATGGTAAATATAAATTTCCTGCTCAGGTTCATCCCTAATTTCCAGCGGCGCTCCCAATTGAGCCAGAACAATGGCTTTTTTGGGTAGTGCAGCGGAAATCTTGTCCAATAAGTCGGTATTGGCTTTCAGCTGTTTTTTTTCTTTGTCAATATTCGCGCCAGCGATAGATCGCAGCGATACTTCTAAAAATTGGGGAGGTGCTATTTGCAAAAACAGCGATGAAAATGACCACGCTATCAAACGTTTTTCCTGATTGAATAATAAATCGGAATAAAACTTTATTTCTGGCAGCACTAATTTTTTGTCTGCATCTACTTTACGAAACCAGTAACGCCAATGTCGGCCGCCAGTGGTGGTGGCGGTATCATCACTGGGATAAAGCTTAGCCAGAGCAACAAAATCATGGCTGTAAAGCAGAGGTTCTTTAAATTGCAGCGTAAAGTCATCTGTAACAGCAACGCTAAAGTAACGATCAAACTCGTTCATTTGCAAGTAAGTCTGATACGCGCGTAACCAATAAAGACAACCCGTCATGGACATTGCCAATACCAGTAGGCAGAAAGTACGCAGCCTTCGATTAATCAATGCCGAGACCATGATTTTTAATGCAAGGTTTGAGAATCAGTCGCTATGCCGTATTCGTTTAATAGGCTTTCAACATCAACTTGGTCGAAAATATGGTGCGAACCACAAAATTCACAGATAACTTCTATGTTCTGCCGTTCCAACAAGATGTCTTCCAGTTCAGCTCTGCCCATTGCATGCAATGTCCTTGCGATCCTTGATCTTGAACAGGTGCATTCAAATCTAACCGGTTCGGCGTCGAACAAACGGACTTTTTCTTGATTAAACAATCGATACAACATGGATTCGCAGTCGAGTGTAAGCAATTCCTGCTCAGTAATAGTGTCCGCCAAAAGCGTAATACGCTCCCAATCCTCCGACTCATGCGCTTGTGCGGGTAACTCCTGCAACAATAAGCCTGCCGCGCAAGTGTCATTGGCGAACAACCATAAACGGGTTTTTAACTGTTCGGATTGTAAAAAATAATTTTCCAGTACGTTGGCTAAATTACTGCCGTCCAATCCGACGATGCCCTGATAAGGATCGCTACCATCTGGCTCAATGGTTAGCACCAGTTTCCCGTTGCCAAATAGCGTACTCAGCGAGCCACTTGCCACCTCTGGATTGCTTCTAATCAAGCCGCGAATTTTTCGATCATGAGTTGCCTGAGCAACCAGGGTTTTTATCTCGCCGTTACCTTGCACCTGAAGTATCATCGAGCCTTTAAATTTAATGGTTGCTGATAACATCACAACCGCAGCCAAGGCCTGACCCAGTAAGCACTGCACGTTATTAGACCCTTGTTGGTACTGCTTAGCGGCTTGCCAACTATCGGATAACTGTATCCATTCACCACGAACACCCAGCGCTTCAAATATAAATCGGCGTAAAAAATCTTGTTTAGTCATACTTGTTTTATCAAATTCTCTCGTTAACAGTTTGCGCTATATTATAATTCAGAATCGCAGTATCCTTTTGGCCTATCCACTACACTCACCTTATTCGATACTCATGTTCTCATCAAAAAAACTTGTGTTGCCACATCCTTCTGATGCCTTGCTTGGGCGGGATAAATCCATGCCAATTACCAACCGGCATTTTGTTACCGGCAATCCGATTGCCCCGCCGTTTGCTTCGTCAATTCAGCAGGCATTGTTTGGCATGGGCTGTTTTTGGGGGGCGGAACGAAAATTCTGGCAATATCCTAATATTTACAGTACCGCCGTTGGGTATAGCGGTGGTTATACGCCAAATCTGACCTACGACGAGTTATGCACCGGCATGACCGGTCATAATGAAGTTGTCAAAGTATTTTATGATCCTTCATTAACGTCCTACCTTGAGCTACTGCAGTTGTTCTGGGAATCTCATAATCCCACGCAGGGAATGCGTCAAGGTAATGACATTGGTACCCAATACCGTTCCGGCATTTATACCTACAGCCAAGCACAACTTGATGCGGCATTGGCTTCAAAACAACATTATCAGGACAAATTGATCTGCGCGGGTTTTAACCCGATAACCACTGAAATTATGCCAGCCAGCGAATTTTTTTATGCCGAAGATTATCATCAGCAATATCTTGCTAAAGAACCGATGGGATACTGCGGTTTAGGCGGCTTGGGCGTGCCATTTGATTAATTTTTAAGCTTGGCAAGCAGCATTTTATTCACTTCAGCTGGATTGGCCTTACCTTGCATTTCCTTCATAACCTGCCCGACAAAAAAGCCGAATACTTTATCTTTACCACTAAGATATTGTTCAACCTGCCCTAGATTGGCGGCGATTATTTTGTCAATAATCGCTTCAATTGCACCAGTATCAGTGATTTGTTTTAGACCTTCAGCGTCAATAATGTCATCAGCACTTGAATTCGGCTGTTGCCAAAGCGTATCAAAAACTTTCTTGGCGATTTTTCCGGAAATAGTGTTATCGCTGATGCGCACCAATAAATCCGCTAATTGAGTCGCCTTGACGGGTGATTCGCTAATATCCAGATCCGCTTTATTGAGCGCCGCAGAAAGATCACCGGTTATCCAATTAGCGCACAGTTTGGCTTCACATGCTGATGTTTTAACAACGGCTTCAAAATAATCTGCCAGCGCACGGGACGAGGTAAGCATGGATGCACTTTCATTATCCAGTTGATAATAGGTTTTAAAGCGCTGTTTTTTAGCTTCTGGCAATTCTGGCAATGCGGCCTTAACCTGCGCTTTGAAAGCCTCATCAATTTCTACGGGCAATAAGTCAGGGTCAGGAAAATACCGGTAATCATTGGCCTCTTCTTTGCTGCGCATCGAACGTGTTTCATCTTTAACGGAATCGTAAAGACGAGTTTCCTGAACGACGCTGCCACCACTTTCAATTAATTCAATTTGCCGCTCGATTTCGTGGTTAATGGCTTTTTCAACAAATTTGAATGAGTTGATATTTTTAATCTCAGCGCGGATACCAAAAGCTTGTTGACCTTTAGGACGCACGGAAACATTGGCATCACAGCGGAACGAACCCTCTTGCATATTACCGTCACAAATTTCCAAATAACGCACCAATTCATGCAATTTGCGCATGTAGGCAACCGCTTCTTTAGCAGAACGCATATCCGGCTCGGAAACGATTTCCAGTAACGGTGTTCCGGCACGGTTTAAATCAATACCACTTAAACCGTGAAAATTCTCATGCAGCGACTTACCGGCATCCTCTTCGAGATGGGCGCGGGTGATACCGATGCGTTTAGTCTCGCCATCCACTTCAATATCTAAATGCCCGACACCAACAATCGGCAAGTCCATCTGGCTAATTTGGTAGCCTTTAGGTAAGTCGGGATAAAAATAATTTTTTCTGGCAAAAACAGAATACGGTGCTATCTGTGCTTCTATTGCCATGCCGAAGATAACCGCTTTATGGACGGCTTCTTTGTTTAAGACCGGCAGTACCCCCGGAAACCCTAAGTCAACGGCACAAGCCTGAGTGTTGGGTTCTGCACCATACTCCGTAGAAGCGCCGGAAAATATTTTGGATTTTGTCGCAAGTTGGGTATGGATTTCGAGACCAATAACCACTTCCCATTGATTTGTGTGCATATTTTTCTCCTTATTCAAACCCGTTTGGCATGTGTCGATGCCAATCCGTTACTTGCTGATAACAATGAGCAATATTCAGTAGCTTGGCCTCGGCAAAATAGTTGCCAATAATTTGCAAACCCACAGGCATTGGGGTTGATCCTTCTCCATCGGCACTCAACCCAGCAGGAATTGAAATGGCAGGCAAACCGGCAAGATTAATTGCAATGGTATACAAATCTTCCAGATACATTTGCACGGGATCGGCCGTTTTTTCACCGAGACCAAACGCGTTAGTCGGTGTGACCGGACTCATGATGACATCGACTTGTGACAGTGCGTTTTTAAAGTCATCGCTAATAAGGCGGCGGATTTTTTGTGCTTTAAGATAATACGCATCGTAATAACCCGCCGACAACGCATAGGTACCCATCAGAATGCGGCGTTTGACTTCCCTACCAAAACCTTCCCCGCGCGAACGGGTATATAAATCAGCTAAATCGACCGGATTTTCACAGCGATATCCAAAACGCACACCATCGAAACGGGACAGGTTCGATGAGCATTCGGCAGAGGCAATGACATAATAAGTGGGAATTGCCAAGGTTAGCGTAGGCATCGAAATGTTAATGATTTCCGCGCCTAAGCACTGGTATTCCTTAATGGCAATATCAAGAGCGGTGGCAATATTGCGGCTTAAGCCTTCGCCGAAAAATTCTGTGGGCAAACCAATTTTAAGACCGACCAACGAACTGTTCAGCCCTTGTGAATAATCGGGGACAGGATGGTCAACACTGGTTGAATCTTTTTCATCAAAGCCAGCCATTGCTTGCAACATAATAGCAGCATCTTCAGCGCTACGGGTCATTGGGCCTCCCTGATCCAGACTCGAGGCATACGCGATCATTCCGTAGCGGGAGACTCGTCCATAAGTCGGTTTTAGGCCGGTAATACCACAAAAAGCTGCCGGTTGGCGGATGGAGCCGCCAGTATCGGTACCGGTGGCACAGACCGCAAGACCTGCGGCCACCGCTACTGCCGAGCCGCCTGATGATCCACCGGGAACCGCAGTGGTATTCCAAGGGTTTTTAGCGACGCCGTAATAGCTGTTTTCATTGGATGAACCCATCGCAAATTCATCCATATTGAGCTTGCCCAACATGACGGCACCCGCATGATTTAATTTTTCGACCACCGTGGCATTATAGGGCGCAATAAAATTATCCAGCATTTTTGAGCCGCAACTGGTTTTAACCCCCAAGGTACAGAAAATATCTTTTTGTGCAATGGGTATACCTGTCAATAAGGTTGCATTTCCGCTGGCAATACGCTCATCAGCGACTTGTGCGGCTTGCAACGCTAAGTCTTCAGTAACAGTAATATAGGCATTCAAATGTTGATGTTGCTGGATGCGTGTTAAAAAATATTGCGTCAGCTCGACGCTGGAAAATTCACTGGATCGCAATCCGTCCGCTAATTCTTTAATAGTCTTGTTATGCATTGATTTACTACTCACTCAATCACTTTGGGTACTAGATACAAGCCTTCTTCGACTTGCGGCGCGATAACCTGAAAATGTTCGCGTTGATTAACTTCAGTAACAACATCTACCCGTAATCGCTGGGTCTGATCCAATGGATGCGCCATCGGTTGAACACCTTCCGTATCGAGTTCGTTCATCCGTGTCATTAAATCGAGCATGCCCGACAAGTCTTTTGTATACGAGTCAAGATCGTTAGTTTCGATGCCTAATCGTGCCAAGTACGCCATTTTTTTTACATCTTCTGTTGTTAGCAACACCTTTTACTCCATATAAAACGTCGATCAAATTATGATACTGTATATTGCGTTTAAATACCCACTTGATTGATACTGGCTTGATTGATACAGTACCGCAATTTTAATTCCTCTAAGGAAACAGGTAAAAATGTTCAAACGAATACGCGGACTCTTCTCTAATGATTTATCGATTGACCTGGGAACCGCTAATACCTTGATATATATCCCAGGCCAAGGAATTGTGCTGAATGAACCATCAGTGGTCGCTATCAAAGAAGACAAGGTACGGGGTAATAAGACGATTGCTGCGGTTGGGGCGGATGCCAAACGTATGTTGGGGCGCACACCGGGTAATATCACGGCAATCCGCCCGATGAAAGACGGCGTTATTGCTGACTTTGCCATTACCGAGCGCATGCTGAGGTTTTTTATAGAAAAAGTTCATAAAAGCAAACTATTACGTCCAAGCCCACGCATTTTAATCTGCGTTCCTTGCGGTTCAACCCAAGTTGAGCGTCGTGCCATTCGAGAATCCGCAGCAATGGCAGGCGCACGTGAAGTCTATTTGATTGAAGAGCCTATGTCGGCTGCCATAGGCGCTGGTTTGCCCGTTGATGAAGCCTGCGGTTCAATGGTTCTCGATATTGGTGGTGGCACGTCTGAAGTCGCCGTTATTTCAATCAATGGCATTGTCTATTCCAATTCGGTTCGTATTGGAGGAGACCGTTTTGACGAAGCTATTATCAATTATGTACGCAGAAACTATGGCACGTTAATTGGCGAAGCAACGGCGGAACGAATTAAGCTGGAAATTGGCACCGCTTATCCAGGCAGTGAAGTAAAAGAAATTGAAGTTAAAGGTCGTAATTTAGCGGAAGGCGTACCGCGAAGTTTCACATTAAACAGTAACGAAATCCTTGAGGCATTGCAAGAACCACTATCAGGTATCGTCGGCACGGTTAAAGTTGCATTGGAACAAACGCCACCAGAACTCGGCGCAGACGTCGCTAATCGTGGCATTTATCTGACTGGTGGCGGCGCTTTGTTAAAAGATATTGACCGTTTGATAGCAGAGGAAACCGGTTTGCCGGTATTTATTGCTGATGATCCTCTGACGTGTGTTGCCCGAGGTGGTGGCATGGTTCTGGAAATGCTCGATAAAAAAGGACTCTCTACGTTTTCATTGGAGTAACCTGTTTTAGTGTGACGAAGCTGAATTGCCTATAGTTTGCTCTCTGGGTTTCCATACCGACCCTACTACACGCTATTCATCGCGTTATGCAATTCATATCAGAATATGCAGGAGTAGCTAAAACTATCCCTGCAATTCACCCCATCCATATTTAAGTCGTTCATCTCTGAAACAAAGACAAAACGAGGAATCTTGCTATAAAACTCTTATTTGCCACCGGCCCATCCATTAACACCCGCCTGCTTGTGGCCGTCATTGCCTCCATTGCCTTACTGGTCGCCGAACATAGAAGCCAACAACTGGACTTTTTGCGTGCCACACTCTCTTTTTTTATCGATCCAATAAAATATCTGGTTGATTTACCAACAGTCTTGGTTGAACAAGCGAATAATTCAATCAGCTCATATAGCACGTTAAAGAAAGATAACGAACGGCTACGCGAAGACCAACTCATTCACCAAACCCAATTACTAAAATTTGAGTCATTGGAAAAGGAAAATATTCGCTTACGCGCCTTATTGGAAAATTCTTTCAAACTTGGCGAGCAAGTATTGATTGCAGAATTGCTGTCAGTCAATATGGCGCCTTACGAGCATATCGTCGTGGTCAATAAAGGCACTCGTTTTGGTGTTCATCCGCAGCAGCCGGTGCTTGATGCCAATGGGGTGGTAGGGCAAGTTTTTCGGGCGTTGCCACTAAGTTCTGAAATTATGCTGATTACCGATCTTAATCATGCCATTCCTGTACAAGTCAATCGTAATGGTTTGTTGACAATTGCAGTCGGCAGCGGGCAAATCAACCGACTGATTTTACCTTTTTTACCCAGTAATGCGGATATTCGCCCTGGAGATTTGCTGATAACTTCCGGTCTGGGTGGAACCTTTCCGCAAGGTTATCCGGTTGCCGTCGTTGATGAGTTTACCTCGCAGCTTAATAAACCGTTTGCTAATATTACCGCCACGCCTAAAGCCAAACTAGATCGCAATAGAGAACTGATGATTGTCTGGAGCAACTCAACTCCGGTTCCGCTGATCTCCAAACCGTCAGAAACCGCACCTACAGAAGACAAGGCTGCCCCTCATGAATAATTATTATGGTTTTGGCAAAATTATTGTGAGTATGATTCTGGCAATGTGTTTAAGAATTATGCCTTTACCACCTGAAATCGCGGCATTTAATCCTGACTGGGTATTACT
>CANNKH010000124.1 GCA_947504985.1 Methylococcaceae bacterium
ACAACCATTTGTCATTTGCGCTAAGAGCGGATTCTTGAAGCGGAAATGCACCGACAGTAGCAAATAAAGAATGAGGCGCGGCGTGTGAATCGTCTTGTCTATGATGTGCACTCTCAAAAGCACCCAGTGAGTGACGGAAGGTCGCAACAAACCCTTCAAAGGATAAATCGGTATCCCAAACCATTTCACTTCCACCGGTAAACTCACCACCACCAACATACCAAGGATTGGCAATTCGTCCGCCTGAAAGCGTTAGCCATTTAAAGCCTTTGTCATTAGTCGCATCATATTTCAAATAAGCACGATCGATATTAACTTCATACTGACTGCCAGTATTACCCAGCGTTTGATTAGTCGAAACAGGGTCTGGCATGTTACCGGTAGCTAATCGAACACCTGCTTTTACACCATCAGCCACTTTTGCATCAATAGCTAAACGTAAACGCTCACGAAAACGATGACGATCATTTGTACTATTTGTAAAGGCATTTATACCTGCAGCAGAAATGCCACCTAGTTGATTGATTGCCAGATAATCAAAATATGAACCAGCCTGATTATAGTCAGCCATAAAATCATTTTGAGATCTTAATCTAAGGTCGCCAGACATTTTGAAACGGCTGATCCATTCTGGCAAAGCGTCAGGCACGCCCCATTTTTGGGTTTTAGCTTCCTGCATCACATCATGCACGACATCTGCACGTAATTCTGAGCGAACCTGCTGACGAATCTCATCTTTAACAAACTCAGGAACATAAGGCACGCGTATTTCACCTGCCTCTGGCGCATCAACAGGTTGTGCAGCTTGAAGTTCAGACTGATTCGCAGCGTCGTCTTCAGCTTTCTTGATCATTTCGTCAGCAACTTTTTCAGTTAAAACACCTTGTTTAACCAACTCTTTAATCAAATTAGTCGTCGTATTACGCAACTTCAGCAATTCTTCTTTTTCACCTGCCTGAGCCACGCTGACCAAGCTGCAAAACGCCAGAGCTATCAGCTGCTTTTTATTATCCATTTTTATACCTGTAGTGAGATTAGATTCTTGATGAAATTTTTAACTTAATGGGTTGTTCCATTCCCGGAGGAAGTGGTTCATTAACCTTTCTGTATTTACTAAGCAACTGACTCAAAAGTTCGTCGATTTCAGCATCATTGCTTCCTCTAACTAATTCAAATCGTTTGACTGAGCCGTCAGTTTCAACCCACAATTTTACAACAGCCGTATATCCTTTACGACGCAGCTCTTCTTTTTCAGAAAGAATATCCAGAATGTCGTTTTTGATAATCGTGCCATACCAAGCATACGGATCACTACCATTACCACCGCCCAGCAAACCTTTGCCTCCTTTACGAGCAGCAAGCCCAAACCCATCAGAACCTGCCGAACCTTCGGCATCTAACCCCAAATCACCAGCGGGAGCCTCATCAGCAACATCAGGCATTTCTTCAGGTTCAGGCTCGACTTCTTCTTGTAATTTTTCAACGTCTGGCTCTGGTGGCTTTTCAACTTTTGGTGGTGGCGGCGGTGGCGGTGGTGGCTTCACTAAAGAAATAGCTTGAATTCTCCTTTCCTTTTTGGCCGGTTTGTTCTCCATACTACTTATCAAATGAATAATGACAGCAATCGCTGCAATTAATATCATTGCTCCCATTATTATGGGTAGATGAGCACGAAAATGTTTTTTATGCTTAGTCATTTCTCATTTAACCAGATTTTGTGTAACCAACCCAATCTGAGTAATATCGAGTTCTCCTAACAATGCCAAAACATTAACAATATTGACGTACTGAACACTGGCATCACCTTTGATAACAACAGGTAATGCAGGATTGACTGCTTTATATTGTTGCAATGTTGCCTTTAGTTGCTCCATGCTTACCGGATAAGTATCCAGAAAGATGGTACCGTCAGCCGTTATCGTAATGGCTTTGGTTTGAGGCTTAGATAAACTTGGAGAATCACTTGCCTTAGGTAAGTTAACGGTTATCCCTTGCACAGAGGCTGTGGTCATAAGAATAAATACAACCAACAACACATAAGCTAAATCCAGCATCGGCGTGACGTTAATTTCGTCATAGGCCTCGTTTTCTTCTTGTACTTTCATATTTAAAGCTCTTGATTGAGATAACTATTGCAGAAATTGACAAAACTAAAATCAGGTATGCTCTTCAGCCAATTTTGCAACAAATTCATCTACAAATACATGCATATCTGCTGAAATTACCTTGATGCGACTTCCTAAATAGTTGTATCCAAACAATGCAGGAATAGCCACGGTAAGACCTGCCACTGTTGCAGCCAAGGCCGCAGCAATACCAGGAGCAATCGAATTGACATTAACCTCACCGCTCACAGCAATCGCAGCGAAAGTAATCATAACCCCGACCACTGTACCCAATAGCCCAAGGAAAGGCCCCCCACTAATCGCAATGGTGAGTAACACCATTTGTGAATTTAATCTTTGCAATTCTCTAACTAAAACCGCATCCATTGATGCTTTAACTGCGGCCATTGCACCTGCTGACAATACTTGCGAGCCTTCAGAATCAGATTTTTTCAATAAACGTTTATTCATCTCCTGAACACCGACATGATAGATCCGGTAAATAGAAGAACTCTTGAAATCATCTCCATCTGAGGTTAATGAGAATAACAACGGCGAATCCTCAAATTCATCATCTTCGTCATCAACAGATTCGCTATTTAATTTGGAAATATCCTGAATACCCAGTTTACTAAATGCCTGTTCAAATCTTTTGTTAGCGCCGTGTATATTATTTATAACTAGCGTCTTTGCTATCATCACCATAAAACTAATAACGAACATAACACCGAGTATGCCGATAATAACCCAGCCATCTATCGTTACATTGTTCAGTGTTGACATAATGTAAGATTCACCCTCTTCAGCATCCGGGGTAGCATCTTCACCATACGTCAATAACGCTGAGCCTGTGCCCTGCATTAAGACATCAAACTTTATAGTATTAGCATCACGGGCTGTTTTATAAATAGAAAATTGATCTATTAACCCGGTAAACCCTTTCGCACCTGTAGCGTCAGCACCAACGGTAATATCACCGACAAGATCTGGTAATGAAACAGGGAAGCTACCAGCAGCAGCACCGTCAATATAGAGAACCAAACTACCTGCTGACGAAACGACAGCAAGATTGTGCCAAGTACCGGGAGCTACAGTGGCTTGAGCTGCGAATTGCTGTTTAGCGCCTGAAGCATCGATAACTTCGAGATAAGGGATTTGTTCCTTTATAGCCAAGATTACACCGCCAGTTGCGGATGCTCTCTGAAACAACACGCTATCTACAGGAGCTTGGTCAAATTTCAACCATGCTGAAACAGTCCAACCCGTTGCTTGCGACATTTGTATTGATGGTGCTGAAGGTATACGAATTATCTGACTACCTTGAAAAACAGCTGCGCCAGCAATCAATCCACCTTCTGCATTGCTTGCAGTAACTTCAGAAGGATTATTGGCATTGGCTGTTACGTCCTTAATACTGCTCGATTCGAATTGATAACTTAACACTTGGCTAACATCGAAAGAAGCAGGCGCTTCTTGTGCATCAACGGCTTCGGGGTTGCCATAATATAACCAAAAACCAGGCTCTGCAGATTTAGCAATATCCTTAGGCAATTTGACCCAAATTAGCGCCATTTCATTAACAGCATCTAATTTCTCAATATAAAATTTTAAAGGCGTTTTTTCATCTTCTGCCAGCACACGAATATCTTTTCCTTTTTCCGCAAGATCCATAAAGAAAGTGAAATTTCCTGTATGCAACCGAACCAATGCGAAAGCATCCTCGGGTAGGCTTACGCCGTCTTGTTGAAGTTTTTTCGCATCAAGACTTATTTTTTTCTTGTATCCCCAATCATCGCTCCACCACGCCGATGCCATTGAAGGCAACAATGTTAAAAGTATCAACAAAAGACTAAACCGTTTCATTTTTTTCTCACTCATAATAGGTGGTGGAATTATTACAAAAATTCGTTACAAAATTATTACTTCAGTGCAATAGCGTTATTTCAAGCAATAATTATTGATAGATAAAATCAGATGCCGAGAAAAGTAAGCACTAGGCATAAACAACATCTCAGCATTTAAACAGCGAAGGAAAAGTATGACACAGTCATGGCATCCACCGAAGGCTACAACACACACACAACGAAGCTGTTTTATACCCATTCCTAAAAAGAAAATGCTTTGGGAAGAGAAGGGCTAAAGATTAGAGCCCCATCCCTGCTTTCAAATGACTACAAAGTCGATTTAGGTTTATTTTTTTTGATATCATCATTGGCAGCTCCCTCGCCATAACCGATAACCTCAACGCTAAGCACACCCAGTTTCACACCCTTATCATCGTTATCTTTGTTGTCTTTGCTCATGTCTGCAGAAGCTTGTGCAACTTGGCTTACGCTAGCACCCAAATTACTCGCGCCAGTCAACCCGGCCGCAAGACCGCCTGATGAACCTACCGGCACACCAGACCCTGTTCCGCCGGGACCAATCTGAATATTATTAGCACCTAATACCGCCGTTGCAGAAATGGTTACGTTAGTTCCTCCAATACCTGCTTCACCGGCATTAACTACACCTTTAGGGGCAAAGAGAAAAACATCTCCCGGCGTATTGCCAATGGTGGCCGCAGTACGAATACCACTACCTGAAACAATAGGCGGGAACGTAACAACAAGGTTACCATTATCATCAAAGCTGTACTCTGGAGGCGGTGCAGCAATCGCTGATTTAGCACCACGTCCAGCGTCAATATCGCCTTCAGATGACCAAATCAAAATATCACCACTGTCGAGTGCAAAAACCCGGGATTGATTGACTATAAAATCATCGTGTACAAAGGCATTAATATCGCCCTTGCCTTGAGCCACAATACCCAATTCAGAGGCGGCTTTTGCCCCAGAAAAAGAAACGGCAAGCCCCGCATTAATCTCTCCGCCTGGCACTAATAGGTCGATATTACCGCCTTGAAGTGTTTGCAATTTACTGAAAAACAAACTGAGATTGCCTTTCCATTGGTTTTCTGGAAATAACGCATTAATTACAGCAAAACCACGTTCATTGCCGGAATCTGGATTGCTAGCCGAAGCCGCTCCTGTTGCTTTCAGTTCACTAAAGAAAACACTATTTACCAGCGTATTTAATTCTGGGTGTATTGGTAAATACTGATTCGGATTCAGTGTAGATAATATTTCTAAAGCCTGATCCTCAGTAAGGTTCGGATCATTCGTATATTTAGTGCTAACTAAAGCGTCGAGACCAGGTTGTATAGCGGCATAATCATTTTTATCTAGCTGTCTAAATTCTTCTAATGCCCTCTTTTTAGTCAGCTCAGCATTTCCTGAGCGTTCACGCATAAATTCAGTAACCAACTGCTGAAATTTACTATTGTTGTCGCCATATTTAACAAATTCAGTAACGACACCAGTAATATTTTTGAAAATTTCCGTGTACTTTGTACTGACTAAAGCATCAAGTTTTGGCTGCATAGCCGCATATTCTTTAGCATCAAGTGCCGCAAATTCTGCAACCGCTTCTTTTTCTTTCAGCGTCGTATTGTTTGTGCGCTCACGCATAAATTCAGTAACCAACTTCTGAAATTCAGTATAGTTTTCTGCGTACTTAACAACGTATGGATCTAAGGCAAGAATACCTAAATAATCAGGCGTATTTTGAGTATTGAGTCCCGCCAAAACAGCGATATTAGCTCCCACATCACTGGTTAGATTTGAATTAGCTAAATTGCCTATCGTTGACAAACCACCCGATGCACCAAAATCAATATCACGACCTGCTTTAACCAGCACATCACCCGGCCCTGAAATTTTTATTTCGTTAAAGTTATCTACCAGCAAACCATCAACGCTGCGTGCGCTGGTAAAGCGAATATCCCGATTGGCGGATACAACGGATACATCACCATCATTAACATGTTGAATATTTATTAAGACATTATTGATATCGTTGCCACTTTGTATAATCGCTTGCTTCGGAACATTGACCTGAATAGATTTAATGTCTCCTTCATTGGTCACCAGCCTTGCTGCATCTTGATCATTAGTATGCACAGGGATAGCGGCATGCACCAAGCTATTGATACCAAATGGATTTAATATTGCCTCAGCATCATTCAACTGATTTCTAGCGAGCGGAAACACTGAACTTGGCAATAATGTTTTATCTGCATCCGACATGCTTAGCCTTAAAGAATCTACTGTCGAACTAATATTGTTATTTGCCAAAACAGTTAATCTCGCAGACTCAGAAGGAAATAACGTCACCTGACTGTCAAGCAACACACTACCGCCAAAAGCCGTTGTTTGCAAAGAAGCGGGATATATTTTAGAGAGGCTTGCTTGACTACCCGTCAAATTTAGCATGTCAGTAGCACCTATTGTGCTGGTATCTGCACCTAGATGTACGTCACCTGATAATGATTTCAGCGTGATACCGCTAGTATCGGAATAACTAAAAAAGTTACTGCCATCTTCCGCATAGCTATTACCTGAATGTAATACCATTGCATCAGAAACCGCCGTTACCTTGATGCCACTTTTTGCATTTAAGCTCAGATAGCTATCACCCATAACCAACTGAGGACCATTAATAAACTGCTTGGTACTCCCCGTTATTTCAGCGCCAGCCGAAATAATACCGCTACCCTGCCCCACAAAATAAGCGCCACCGGTAATGTTTTCTCCTGCATCAATCTGCATATCCCCACCGCCCTGAATTTGCACAACATTGGTCAAATAATCAGAATCCGAAGCAGGACTACGCTCTCCTATTTGCTTACCCGTGGTCGGCAACATCACTGAAAGATCATTGATATTTCCAGAGGCGCTGATATTGACCTTACCACCGCCAAATGAACCTATATTTTGTTGGAATAAAGGCGCTTTGGCATCGGCTGCGTTGCCATAGCCATCCGTGGTGTAACCCAAAGCAACCCCCCAAGCCGTAGGCCGTTGATTGGCATGAGTAGCGTCATTAGTCCAATTGCCAAACCTTAATAGCCAGCTATCGATAAACTGATCACTAACCGCACCTTCAATATTATTGCCGGCTTTAATCGCCAGATCACCACCATCGACTGGGTATTCGCTATACAACAAGAAGCCAACAGTAATATCGCTCAAGGTACCATACCTAGCCGTATTTTCTGCCCTACCAGCGTTGTAAACCGTTGAGGTTTGGTCGGTAAAAACAACATCACCACCAGCTCCCAACTGAATATCACCTGTTCCTGTACGCACAGTAACATTTGAACCCATCGTCAGATTTTTTGCAGCGACTGTCGCACCGGATTCTGCACTGCTAAAATCAGCTCCTGCAGTTAGCTGATATGACCATGACTGACCAGCTTGCAACATATCGGCAACATGAACAGTGTCAAAGTAAAGGGTGCCGTCTTTAAAGCCATCGGTCAGTGAATTATTCAGCGTTAGATTACCGCTACTATTAATCGCCAGCGTACCCGGATTGGTTGCGCCATCATGGCGCCAATCAATTAAATCCCAGCGACTATTCAGTGCCAAATCACCTACATAATTAATATCTATACCTGCCCGTAAACTAATCCCAGAACCCAACTCGCCGTTGATTTTTTCTATGTTATCCGCAGACATAAAGGCATCGGTATCATTTTTAATACCATTGATGTCATTGCTGTTAATTTCTCCTGCCACAGAGAAGAAATCGTTGCTATATTTCTTAACACCTTCAGCATAAAACTTGCTGTAGCCCTGAGATATCTGGTCACCATTATCTGCAACAACCGCGGCCTTTTTTGCATACCCCTGTACAGTACCAGCAATCGGTTGAATATTAATGGAATTGTCGACACGTAATGCTCTCAACGTCACTTCGCCACCCGCTTCTTCGGTGTCACCGCTGACATCAATCAAAGCACCAGATTTAATATTGATTCCACTGATGCCATCACTATCTTTATCGACTGAAGATAGCATGACTTTGCCACCGTTGTTACCCTTTGCCGCAAGTACCGCGCCATCTTCAAGCGCAATGTTATCCCCTGCGTATAATCCAATATCCCCACCTGCAGCACT
>CANNKH010000125.1 GCA_947504985.1 Methylococcaceae bacterium
CAATAGGCGCGATCCGCTTAACGGTAGACAGATAAGCCCATTGATCGAATAGGCAACAAAGTTGTCGTCTACAAAGACACTGTTACCCAGTTCACGGGGTTTTTTCTGCAAAGGTAAGGCAATCAGATTTCCAAAACCACCTTTCGGCAAAGTGTCCTGATTAGGAAACAGCCGGTCATAAGATTTAAAACCCAACTCTGGGTGTTTATCCATGGCCTGAGTTAACAGGAAGGAACCTAACTTCCTGGCTTCTAGCGCAAAAACGGGGCTGCTAAAAAAGATCCAGACATGCGCCCCCTTACCGGACCTTGATATTTCAATGCTGTACGGAATAGCATTGTCTTTACAGGCGGAGACAAACGCACTGACATCAAGTTGCCAAGAGGCTTTGTCAAAATCGACAGCCAGAAACCAGCAACGTTCATCCTGCATCAACGGGTAAACGCCGACAACAAAATCAGCCGATTGCTTACGCGAATTGTCAGTACCCGCCAAATGGTTGGTGATCACTTGATCGCTTACGGGTAAAAAGGATCTAAACTTACAGTCGCCACATTTGATGTTAGGTTTTTCGCAAACTACAGGCTTCCATTCATTCGCACAAACCGGTGCATACCCTGATTTCCGGGTCTTGCTGCTTACAAAGCGTTTAGGATAAAGATCCTCGCGTCCCTTGAATAGATTCCGAAACAAGTCGACCTTGTCTCTACTGGAAGATTTCCGGGTAACTGTGGCCCCTGTTATCAGCTGTGGCAGACTTTGTTGCTGCTGGCTCTGCTGTTTTAATCTACTTAACTCTTGAAACAAAACGTCACGCTCAACATCGATAGCTTGAATTTTTTGCTCTAATATAGTGATTCGTTGATCAAGGATACTCATCATTATGATTACAAAACCTAGCTCAATACTCTGTAACTTAATCGTTGCAGAATAGTCTTTTCAACAAAAACGCAATATCATAAAACATAAGCCAGTACTATTCGAAAATAGTGATACTCACACGGATCAAACTTATGCAAAAACTCGTCATCTACAATCACGGCAAAGACAGCATTCCTTGGGGCGAAAAAGCCATAGCGCTAGCAGACGTTGCCAAACGGCATGGCTTTATGTTCATCAGCCCCGATTACCAGGCTAGCAATGATCCCGATCTACGCGTTAAACAACTACTTGCTATTGACCTGTCGGCTTATCAGGAAATCATTCTGGTCGGTTCTAGCATGGGCGCTTATGTGGCAACGGTCGCCTCCGAAATCATCAAACCCAAGGGTCTGTTCCTGATAGCGCCTGCCTTTTACTTGCCGGGTTATCAATGCACTGAATTTAAACCACAAGCTGAACGCTTCGAAGTATTTCATGGTTGGCAAGATGAGATTGTGCCACCTGAAAACGTTTGGCGCTTTTGCCAACAGCATCGTGTCTCTTTGCATATGTTTGATGCAGATCATCGATTACTCAGTATTTTGCCCATAATAGTCTATGCCTTTGATCGATTTTTGGGTAATTGTGTGAGCAAACCACTCAATGTCTAAGATCATACTACCAATGGAATACTTATGAACGCTAACGATTTTTTGACTTCTGCTTATGGCGTAAAGATGCCTCGGATTATCTACGGGACGGCCTGGAAAAAAGAGGATACAGCTGCCTGGGTTGAGCAGGCAATCGGACTGGGATTTAGAGGTATTGATACCGCCTGCCAACCGAAACATTATAACGAAGCGGGGGTCGGTGCTGGCCTGGTCAACTGTTATAAAAGCGGTATCAAGCGTTCTGAGCTTTATCTGCAAACAAAATTCACACCGTTAAGCGGCCAAGATCCGGCTCAAGTTCCTTATGATGCAAAGGCCAGTCTTAGTGAACAAGTCGCGCAATCATTCCAGACCTCACTGGTAAACCTGCAAACCACTTACCTGGATTGTCTGGTGCTACACTCGCCGTTGGCAAATCAACAGCATACCCAGGAAGTGTGGCAGGCAATGGAACATCTCTTTCAAAATGGCGGTGTAAAGCAACTGGGGATCAGCAATTGCTACGATCTGCAACAATTTGAGCTGTTGTATGATAATGCTACGATTAAACCGGCGGTCATTCAGAACCGTTTTTATGCCAAGACCGGTTATGATTGTGACATCCGTGATTTTTGTAAGCAACAGCGGATAATTTACCAAAGCTTCTGGACGCTGACCGGCAATCCCGATATTTTGGCTCATGCCACACTACAAGCCTTGGCGACGAAATATCGGCGTAGTGCGGCCCAGGTGTTTTTTCGCTACTTGAGCCAAATCGGCATTATTCCGTTAACCGGCACCACCTCAGCAACCCACATGCGGGAAGACTTGGCTATTTTTGACTTTGAATTGGCAGTCGACGAATGCGCTGCTATTAGGTTGCTGCTCTAATTGAAAAACCAGTCGCCCCACCTAAATAACCGAAGCTATCCATTGTTTCTAATAGGAAAACAGCTTGTAAACATTAATTATCGAGGCAGACTAAATCACAATGGGACTTTGGTCGCATTTGCTTAACACTCAGGATTTTTAAATGACAGTAGCTAAACCCAAAGTCACTTGTTTTCATGATGGCGAATGCCCAATCTGTACCATTGAAATCAACGCCATGAAAAAGCTTGATAAAGCGGGTAATGTTAAGTGGGTCGATATTACCCAGGACAAGACTGCCTTGGCGACAGCGGGCTTAACCTACCAACAGGCCATGGCGCGGATGTATGTAATCGATGAGCATCAGCAACTGCAATCTGGTGTCATGGGTTTTTTACAGGTCTGGAAACAACTGCCTTATTACCGGCGCATTGTTCCACTGATAGAAAGTGTTCCTTTGCTACTGCCAGTTTTTGAGTTTTTCTACAGTATTTTCGCTCGCTATCGTTTGCCGCTTACCGGTAAAGCTCAGCTAAAAGAAGACTAACCATGAATCAAATCAACCCCAATAAACTGCTGCGCTCAAAGTGGACAGCCGTTCAACCCAAGCAAAAAGAGCGTCACTTTATGGTCACCAAACTGATTCGGGCCGAAAATAAAGACATTATCGCTTGCGAGTTGGAGGCGGTGATTAATAATCATCTATACGAACTGGATTGGCAGGTGCTTAAAGACTCCTCTTGTTGGTTGATGGGTTGGCGGTAGCCTTTCCAATAATTGCTAAATGAGGCATTGGCCTCAACTGAGATAGATAAATGAACCCAAATATTGGCAAAACAGACCGACTTATGCGCTTGATACTGGCTATACTGCTGCTGGCTTACGCCTATTGGCAAGGGAGCTGGATAGCGCTTGGTTTTTCGGTTTTTACCTTTTATGAAGTGTGGGTGGGATGGTGCGCCTTCTATCAACTGATAGGCAAGAATAGCTGCCCCTTGGCAAACAAATAAATGACTGTTTCCCATGTCTTCGACACCTATGCAAAAACAGTTAAAAACCAAAAATTGCATTTTAATGTGGTGCTGGATGAACAAGATCAGCAGCAAGCCATGCGCTATGCCAAACATTGGTTAGCGAGCATTGGACTTGAAGATGCTGTGGTCACTCCGGAAAACTGCTATTTCTACCACAGCCTTGAAGTTCCTGCGGACTTAAGAGCAGAGATTGACCGACAAGGTTATGCCATTTATAAACTGGAAGGGTGTCCTTAATAATTCTGACTGCTTGGGTATTTATCTTTACTCAATATCAATGTGTACTTCATTACGACGAAGAAACGGCAATGTCCAAGGTGGGTCATAAGCGGCAGAGCGTGGTGGAGAAATGGTTTGGTAATGTTGGTGGCTTAACCAATCTGTTAATTCTGCTGATTTTTGTTCAATACCCTGTTCAGACAGGCTACCGGTATAGCGAAGAGTGGCGACTTTTTTGTTCGGAGTTTCCTGAATTAAGACAGCAGAATCCAAAGGCTCCGGTGCTGTTGATAGTGTATAGCCTTGCGGGAGCATGAAAGTCATCACCCAAACTGCCCCTGATTTTTGCTGCATAACCGGGGCTGTCATGGTCAGTTTTTCAGCTTGTTGCTGTTGAATAACCGGTGCGGTCATCGTTATGGCTTGTTGCTTTTTGTTGTTTCCAAAAATATATCCGGCGAGACGTTGAAAAGCCAGACCGCTAGCGTTTTTGTAATCCGCGTTAACTTCGGTTTGAGCCACGACCAGTGACGGATAGTGTCTGATTTGAATAGCCCCCTCTTCAGTAAGCACTTGATAATGTGGTTCGTTTGCGCTGCGTATGCCAAAGATACTGCAAGCAGAGAGGCAAATGGTGGTTAAAACGGTTATCAATTTTTTCATGAGATGCCCTGTGTTTTTTGGAATGGGTCAGTTGTGCCCACTAATATTTCATTCTTTACTGATTTATAGCTGTCTAAAAAGACTTTATGTTGGCTATTTCCAGACAAAAGGCTCCTTGCTGTTTGTCTGCCAAAAGAAAACCAATCTGCTTTATTTTTTCCGGATCTAAAACCGGTGCCTTGGGAATGAGTCTACCTCTAAAGCTTGCGCAAAAACTGTTGAAAGGCAATGCCAGAGTTTGCCAATTTTGAGCGTCGGTTGTAAATAAAGTACGGTAGGCTATCCCATCATATTGGTCATCGGTTTTTACCCTGAATTGATAAGTTCGGCCATCTCCTTTTACGTTAAGCATGATCCCGGAACAGCCCTTAAGATTGTAACTTTCACTAAGTCTTCGTATCGAAGCAAAGCCACCCTTATTTTCCAGCGAGAGGAATCCACTAAAGATGACTGTCGCTGTCGTTGATAGTTGTAAATCACTTTGTGAAATCCCTCCCATAACATCATCATTGATGGTAATCCAGCAATGGCTTTCGTCGACATCGGCAAAATCAATTATCATAGGTCGTCCGTCCATAAGGCTTGTTCATTATTTTGGGGTTATACAGCCAATAATCAAGTCGAAGCCGATACTTAATAGAAGCCCAGTCTCAATGCCCTTGTTTTGCCGGTTTATGCACAAACATAAAGATGCAAGAAACGATTAACAAGAATAATACCGCTGATGCTGAGTAACGGCTTAATTCTAAAGTGCCTTGGCTTATCGGTTTGTCCAGGAAGTCCCCCACCACCGCGCCTAAAGGTCGGGATAGAATGAATGCCGCCCAAAAGAGTGCCGTATGAGAAATCTTGGTTCGGAAATAGGCTGCAGCAATAACAGCCAACAGAGCGCCAAACACAATAGCCCCGCCGCCCTGCTGTATCTGCGGCCCAATCACCAAGGGTTGTAGCCAGAATTTTTATGATCCAGAAGATTAGCATAACCTCTGGAACCTTACTTAAAACCTCTTGCTGCTCTGTATTCATTTTTCCCATGTTCTGCTCTGTATAGATATTGTGTGGCAATAGCTAAATTACTCGCTAAAAAAGAGTTTTTCTTCCAAAGTCTTGCCGTGGCTCAACTGCCGGTATTGCCAGTGATTAGTTTGAAGGCACTGCAGCAATTGCAGATCTATAGTGGGTTGTAGCTCAGCATTGTAGGCCACAACAAATTCATTTTTTTGTGGGTTGGATACCTGCAAGACACCGTCTAGTGCCTCAAGTTTAGCGATCACTTCCGGTGCCGGGCAGGACTCCATTTGCAGGGTAATAAACCGGGTGTCAGACTGTTGTTCGTTGACATGTATTGTCTCTGTCTGCAATCTGCCATTTTCCAGCAGTAATATCCGTCGGCACAGTCGGTCAAGTTCAGGCAAGTCGTGAGAGCTGATGATAAAGGTTGTCGCTGAGGTTTGTTCAGCAATGATGGAACGGATCGTTCTGACATTCACGGGATCAAGTCCGGCGGTCGGTTCATCGAGTAATACCAGCGTCGGTTTACCGATCAGCGCCTGAGCAATCGCCGCCCGTTTAGCCATGCCATGGCTGAGCACCCCCGGCTTTTCATCGGCGGCTTCAGGAAGTGCGACGGCCTCTAAAACTCTGCTGGCCTCCATAATTGCCTGTGGTTTAGGATAACCCTGTAGGCGAGCATAAAAAACAAGTTGCTCTTTTAGTGTGAAACTCGGGTCTAGCCGTGCATCCTGAGGTAATGCAGAAACTTTGCCATTAAGTTGCGCAGCGCCCGGTGAGTGACCAAACAACCTGACCGTGCCGGACGTAGGATGTAAAAAACCTGACAAGATGCTGAGCAAGGTGGTTTTCCCAGCACCATTGGGACCGACCAAACCGATAGGTTCGCCCGCTTGCAGTTCAAAATTGACGTCGTTCAGCGCGACTTTACCATCATAAACGTGATTGAGCTGTTGGCATTGTACGATCGATGAACTCATAGCGTTTGCCTTGCCATGATCCAGCGCCCCAAGGCTAACAATACAGAGCATTGTAAGAGGGGTATATAAGCCAATTGCAGTGTTTGCCATCCTGACAATTGCGCCACCTCGACTAATTGATAGCCGGGGATCAGCAATTTAAGACAATCAAGCCCGGGCATATAGTAAGCCAACCCGGTAATGATGCCTGCCATAAACGTCCAAATCAAAATAGCCCAGAGGGTCGCTTGTCGTGCAGACTTAACCTGAGCGGATAAAGCCGCCATCATCGAGGTAAAGGGTAAAACAATTAACACTAAATTAACGATCAGAGCGAACAAGTCCGGTAATACAGCCGTAACAAGCGATGCATCACGACTCAGAGCCAAAGCCATAGTGCTGATTGCTGCTGCACTAATTAAAAGTGCCTGAAGGAGCATAACCCCGGTAAACCGACCAAAGAATACTCTGTCCCGACTACTGCGTAGCACAATAAAACGTAGGGTACCCCGCTCCCGATCTGAGCAGGTTTGATCGGCTGCAAGTGTGATACTCAACATCGGGAAGATGATTAGCGCCAGTTGCCAAAACACGTCGAACTCAGGAATAGACCAATGCTGACTTGAACCCAAACCGATAAAGTCAAAAATACTGAGGTGATGGTTTAAACCCTGTTCCTGCACCACTAGGGCAGCAGCAAAACGTAGCGGGTACAGCAGGATAAAATACCAAAGGACCGCAAAAGTGACCAGCGACAGCAAGCCTTTTCGGGTTGCAAATCGTCTGTTAAGTTCAAACTGACAGATCAGTAAGAGGTGATTAAAAAAACCTGGCTGCATTATATTATCTTTGATGAGTAGACTAGCGTTTACCGTTATCGGCATAACGGCCCATTTTACCTGGATTATACTGCTCAGCTATAAATTACCCTAGAGGAGCACTTGTCAGGGACCGCGTAATATCTGCCCGCTGGGTGCGGCTGACAGGTGATATATACGCTAATCCTAGTCTATTCATGAGATACTTAAAGCCAGTGTAGGTTCTTAACTGTAATCAATTAACCGAGATAAATCCATGACCCCTTATATGTACACCTCGTCAGTACCCGTTTTCAAACAGCTATTGAACAGCCTCAGTGCTATTTTGACCAAGGCTGAAGCGTTTGCCACTGATAAAAAATTTGAGCCGAACGTATTGCTGGATGCGCGACTCTTCCCAGACATGTTCCCCTTGAGTCGCCAAGTGCAAATCGCCACCGATTTCGCAATGAGTGTATCTGCGCGACTGGCGGGTGTTGAGGTTCTTGCATATGACGCTAACGAACAGAGTTTTGCCGAGTTGCAGGCTCGCATCAGCAAGGCCTTAACGTTTATCGACCACCTAACACCCGCACAATTCGAGGGCAGTGAAAGCCTTGAAATCGTATTACGCCCGGGCACACCGAAAGAGAAAACATTGGTTGGTCACACCTACCTGTCCAACTATGGCTTGCCGCAATTTTTCTTCCATGTCACCACTGCCTATGGGATTTTGCGCCATAATGGACTGGAAGTCGGCAAAGGCGATTTTATGGGTGCTTATTAAGACAGTTCAAAATTAAAGAGCTTGCCGTACATAATGACTGCAGACATTTTTAGTCAAATTTATTTCAACGATAGACTCGGGCCAATATTCTTATCGTTTATTCATTGATTAACTTATGCCGTCTAAAGCTCTCGCTCGTGAAGGTGTATTTATTGTAAAAAGATGAAGGCGCACTCGGGTTATGCCTTGCTTAAGCAGGTAGAAAGAAAGAAAAATAAATGATAACCCTTCTACTATGTACATTC
>CANNKH010000126.1 GCA_947504985.1 Methylococcaceae bacterium
AATAATCGCCCGGTAAACTTGCAATCGTTGCAAGAACTCAGTGAAAAGCTGGTTGAAATTCATGGTCAACACGCGCATTTAACCTTGCTGAATACTGACGAGCAACGCCGCGTACTGGATATTTTTGCAAAAAATCAGCCCTTACTGGATCAGGTCAACGCCTGTTACCGGCAATGGCATCATGACCACAAAGCCTTGGAAGCCTTGATTAAAGCCAGCACTGACCAAACAGCACGGGAAGAATTGCTCAACTATCAGATTGAAGAATTACTGCAACTGGACTTACACCATTTCAGTTACGCGGCGTTATCTGATGAACACAGCAAACTCGCTAATCTGGGGCAGATTTTATCCGGCGGTCAAGCGCTGGTAGATCGGCTTTATGAAGACCCACAATCAGTGAATAGCTTAATCAACCATAGTATTAGCGAACTCACCCAGCTTGCCCGCTTCGCCCCTGAACTTAACGATATTGCCGTCTTATTAACCGAAGCTCAAATTCAAACCGAGGAAGCGGCGCAGCAGTTACGCAAGTACCTAGAAATACAAGAAGCCGACCCATTGCGTATGGAAACGCTGGAAAGCCAATTAGGCATCATCCATACCCTGAGCCGCAAGCACCACATTACGCCTGATGAATTACCTGAACAGTTGCTTAAACTTGAGCAAGAACTCGATGGTTTAACCCACAGCAGTGAACGCATCGCTGAACTTGAAACCAGTACGCTGAAATTATTTGAAGAATATCAGCAGCTAGCGGCGCAATTGTCTGCGCAACGCCACAATGGTGCCGTAACACTGCAACAGCAAATTTCTGCAATGATTAAAGAACTGGGTATGCCGCAAGGTGAGTTTTTGGTCGTTGTCAGTGCGTTGGATGCCGATAGCCCAAAACTCAATGGCAAAGATGCAATCAATTTTTTAGTCAGCGCGAATCCAGGCTTACCCCCCAAACCACTGGCTAAGGTAGCTTCCGGTGGCGAATTATCGCGTATCAGTTTGGCTATTCAGGTCACGACCAGCAACGACAAAAGCACGCCGACCATGATTTTTGATGAAGTAGACTCAGGTATTGGCGGTGGTATCGCTGAAATCGTCGGACAAAAATTGCGCCGTTTGAGTGCTAACCGCCAAGTCATGTGCGTGACGCATTTACCCCAAGTTGCCGCCCAGGCACATCAGCATCTTTATGTGGAAAAAAACCATAACACCGACATCACCTCGTCCAATGTCAGATTACTGACGAATGAACAACGTGTTGAAGAAACTGCCCGCATGTTGGGTGGCATCAATATCACCGCAAACACACTGGCTCACGCTAGAGAAATGCTACTCCACACTGATTGTGCACAATCAGATAACACCACCATAGGAAATCCAAACCAATGATCCGCTTTCCAGCAGAATGGGAAAAACAAGCTGCCGTATTAATCGCTTGGCCACATCACACGGGTGATTTTAGTAATCGACTCGACTCAGTGGAGCAATCGTATCGCTTTATTGCCCTTACGATTGCCCATCATCAACGTCTGCTTATCGTTTGCAAAGATAACGTTCATCAACAACATATTCAGCAGTTGTTGGATGAAAATGTCAGCAATATTAGCTTCATCCATGCGGATGTAAACGATATTTGGGTGCGTGATACGGCATTTTTAACGGTAGAAAACAGCGGACAAGCACGGTTATGTAACTTCCGTTTCAATGGTTGGGGAGAAAAATATCCGCATCAAAATGACAATGCCCTGAATCATAAGCTATTACAGGCAAGCCCTTTTCAGGACATCGCCTATATGGATATTGATTTTATTCTCGAAGGCGGCAGCATTGAAAGTGATGGCATTGATACGCTAATGACAACCCGTCAATGCCTGCTCAATCCAAACCGAAACCACGGCTTGTCCCAGCATGACATAGAACAGCAATTGCAAAAATATCTGGGCGCAAAACGTGTCTTATGGCTGGATCAGGCTAATTTGTCGGGTGATGACACCGATGCTCACATTGATACCTTGGCACGATTTTGTGCAGCGGATACCATTGCCTACACCAGTTGCGATAATACCGAAGATCCGCACTACTTCGGTCTACAAGAGATGGCAGCGCAGTTACAGGCCTTCCGTACTCAAACAGGCGAAGCCTATAAACTCATCCCGTTACCGATGCCTGCCAAACCGCTTTTCGACGAAGAAGGTCAGCAACTACCTGCCAATTATGCCAACTTTTTAATTATAAATGGTGCGGTTATGGTGCCTGTGTACGGCGATGCAAACGATGACATTGCCTTGCAACGACTGGCAGACTGTTTTCCTGAGCATAAAATTATTGCCACACCGTGCCGTCCATTAGTGCATCAGTACGGCAGTTTGCATTGTATGACGATGCAGTTTCCTGAAGGTGGTTTAAGTTTTTGATAATTATTCAAATCCCCTACTAAAAATTACACCGTAAGCGTACTTCCCCCTTTGAAAAAGGGGGATCGAGGGGGAGAGCAACGCGAGGGGGCGTATCTAATCAAATCTCCCCTAACCCCTTTTATGCCCTTTGGGTACTTTTCCAAAGAGGGGGCTGAATACTTACTCCGTTTAAGTTTTTGATATTCAAAATGCAGTCGCATTTTGATGCCAGCGATAAGACCGGCGGATAACAAACTATCCGCCGGTTTTCTAAGATGATTAAGCTTCAGTAACGCTAATTTCTGGAATTTGCTCAATTAACGTGATGCTTTGCTCAATGCGTGGAATGATTTTTTGAATCCCTAAGCGCGTTTTAGTATTGATCACTAAAGGCGAGGTCAATGTGCCTTTAATCACCGGTTTGTCGCCTTCATTGTCGTTTTTTTGCAAAATCAGTAAAAAAGCCAGATCGTTTATATCGGTTAGTTGAAGTAATTGCTCTTCTTCATCAGTCAACACGAAAAGATAGTTAATCTTGAAATTGGCAGGATCAGCAACCGAAAATCCCAACTCAGCGTCGTCTACAGATTGCAGCCAAAAAATAATTTCGTTACCTTCCTGATGAAATAATTTGTATGTGGTTTTGTCTTCAAAACCCGGGATACCTTGTGGGAAGGTGATAACGGTGTCTGGATCAATAACTTGTTCGCCGAATAAGCTTGTTCTAATTTCCATCGTGTGTTTCCTCTTGGGTTGGTGTTTTTTTTAATTTTAGATTATTTAGAAAAAATTCTGTCGTGCGTTAACAATAACTATCGCTTTACCCTGAATGTGTGACTAGCAGGATGCGACCCGTACCAGCCAGTGACCAGCCAATGGTAAATTCCATTATCACTGGTCAAGCCTAGGCTGTCCAATGCGGTAGCTGACAAACGCACTAAACCACCCGTGTGAGAAATACCTAGACTGCTATCGGTCGAAAAATCCTTCCAGTATATATTTTCGCCAGTAACCAGATTAGCTGGATTACCCGCGAGGTAAAACCGCCACGGCGTTTCGCAGTAACTGCCATCCGTTGTCCAGCCAAACAAAAATTCTTTACCATTAGTCAAATCAATTTCTTCGCAGGCGGCAGGTTCAACCAAACGAATATTGCAGCCTCCTGAAGTGCCATCAGGCACGAGTACAACATTACAACTGGCCACGTTATTAATCGATTTTACAGCGCTCCATGCGCCATTTCCCAAGGCATTTTTTGCCCTGACTTTCCATTGATAAGCCGTAGACTTTAGTGCTGTGGTTGGCGTCACGGTACAAGTCCCTGTTCCTGCCGGACAACCGGCTTGTGTTTTGCTAAACCATTGATCAATCAAGTTTCCCGTCGGGGTGTACACATTGAGATTGTATTGGTCTGCCCCTGAAACAGCATTCCATTGATATGCTGGTGTTGCTGTTGTAATGTCACCTGCCGGCGAAATTAACTGCGGTGCATCAGGTACTCCGCGTCGGAACGATTTACTCGCTTGCGCTCCAAATCCTGCTGCGTTTTTCCCTTTTATTTTCCAAGTGTACTTTCCTATTTCCAGCGTTGTTGGCGGGGCAACTGAGCAAGTATCAATTTCGTTATCACAATGCGCCTGAATCGCGGTATACGTTTTATTCACTAAAACACCTGCCGCATTACTGACGACCAGTTGATAGGACGTGCTGCCTACTGCTGGTTGCCATTTATAGCTTGGTTTTGAGTTGGTAATCGTACCTAGTGGTGACACTTGCACCGGACGACCAGGAACAACAACAGCCTCAACAGCACCTGCAACATTGGGTATTAATATTAAAAAGTATAATTCCATCAATACCATGAAAAACCACTGACGTTTTAGTTTCATAATACAAAGTCTCCTAGTGAGGTTACATTTACACAACGCCATCGACGCGACAAACCCTCTAAAATAGGGTCTGACATGAAAATGTGTCTAATTTAATAAATCGGTAATTCGTATCGCGGTTGCCAGTGCTCGCCGCCCTGCTTCCCCAGAAACCAAAGGCTTCGCGCCAGTTTGAATGCAACTGACAAAATGCTTGATTTCTTCCAACAAGGCATCGCCACTTTCAAATACCGATTCTTCGGTTTCTATTTCTGGTATGCCAGGAAACATTTCTTTAGTACCCGTGCGGTGCTTGGTCAATACACGATTCTGGAAATCCACCGAGATATAAGAATTGGGTCTGAACAAACGCATTTTACGTTCGAGCTTCATACTAATGCGGCTGGCGGTTACATTAGCAACGCAACCGTTTTTAAACTGTAGCCGAGCGTTGGCAATGTCGGTACCTTGCGTTAAAACCGCCGTGCCGCTGGCGTCGATGCGTTCCACTTCACAATCGACCAAAGCCAGAATAATGTCAATGTCATGGATCATTAAATCCAGCACGACACTAACATCATTAGCACGCGGATTAAACGGTGATAAGCGATGTGATTCGATAAACAGCGGCTTCTCATCTTGATCGAGCCCCAAAACGGCGGGGTTAAAACGCTCCAGATGCCCAACCTGCAACACGAGATTTTTTGCTTTGGCAAGCGCAATTAAGCCATCGGCTTCATCAACAGTGACCGTAATCGGCTTTTCAACCAACACATGAATGCCTACCTCAAGAAAATCTTTGGCTATCTGATAATGCAGTGTCGTCGGCACCACAATACTCACGGCATCAACAGCGCCATTTAATAACACACGGTAATCGGTAAGCGCCATAGCGCCATGCGCTTCAGCGACAGACAACGCGGCGGCTTCATTAATATCGACGACAGCAACCAGCTCACAATCAGGTAAAGCGGCATATTTCTGAGCATGAAACTTACCTAAATAACCCGTACCAATAACGGCACATTTTAATTTTTTCATCTGCATATTCGCTGTAAAAAGTTGACTAACATCCCCTCAAAAAGGGCTCAAGGCTTGTTATGGGATGATACCAGTGGCAAGCCTTGTAATCTATCAGTAACTATTCAGAAATTAAGGGACTTCGATAAAATTAAAAATAATTGCTGATAACCCTATTTCTTGATAATATCCTTACCGAACGTTCGTTACGTAAGGTGGAATGTGTTGAGTTCAAAAGAAAAAATATTAAGTGAAGCAATTGTTCTGTTTGCAGAAAAAGGCTATTCCGGCTTGTCTATGCGGCAATTGGCAACTGCCGCCAATATCAGTGTCGCGGCTATTTACCATCATTTCCCTGACAAAAATGCGCTCTATCTTGATGCCATTCGTTATGCTTTTTCAGGTAAAGAACGGGTGTTTGCACAAGTGTGGGAATCAGAATGTTCTGCAGAAGAAAAATTAGCGCGATTTGTCCGCGCATTGCTTGAAATCATGCTTCAAGACCGTAATTTTCATTGTCTAATGCAACGTGAAATTATGGAAGCTAACCCAGAAAGAATGCACCTACTGGCGCAAGGCGTTTTTAACCAGCAATTTTGTTTATTGATGCAACTGGCAAATGAGCTGGCGCCTGAACAGGATGCTCATTTAATCGCCTCGTCCATCATCGCTTTAGTCGATAGCACCGTTAAATGCCAGCCCTTAAACAAAAACTTCCCCGGCAGAAAACCCGAACATGACCTGCCAGAAGTTATCGCGACGCATATCACCGGATTGTTATTAAACGGTTTAAAAAAAGTGAATACCAACGCATGTTAGTCAACCTTATCACACGCCTTAACGCGCCCTTGTCTGTTTAAAAAATACGATGAAAACACTCAGCGCACCGCAAAATAGATTACCCACCCTGCCCGCCTTACTGATTAGCAGTCTCATGATTGTCAGCTGTACGCTAGGGCCAGACTTTACCCGCCCTGCCGCACCTGATGTCACCGGCTATGCTGCCGACCAACTCTCTAAAGAAACCACCCAGACCTTAGTGCTAGGCAAAGCGCTGCCCGGACAATGGTGGACGCTGTACCATTCTAAACCGTTGACGGCATTGATCGCCCAAGCATTAAAAAACAACCCTGACTTGCAATCTGCCCAAGCGACGCTAATTCAGGCACAAGAACTGGCGCAAGCCAAAAAAGGTTCCTTGCTGCCTTCACTTGACGCTTCGGCTTACGCGGCAAATCAACAAATTTCTGGGGCACAATTTGGTAATCCTCAAGGCGGCAGTTCGATTTTTAGTCTTTACAATACGTCAGTCAAAGTGTCTTACACACTGGATGTCTTCGGAGCGATACGGCGACAAATCGAAAACCTGTCCGCTCAAGCTGAATATCAAAAATTTCAACTTGAAGGGGTTTTTCTAACACTGGCGGCTAATATTGTTACCACCGCACTACAAGAAGCCTCGCTTCGTGCGCAAATTACGGCAACAGAAGCGGTTATTGGTGCCCAAGTTCAGCAGCTCGAGGTTATCAAGCAGCAATTTGAACTCGGTGGCGTGGCAAAAGCCGCCGTACTGGCACAGCAATCAACTTTGGCACAAACCAGAACCAACTTGCCGCCGTTACAAGCAGCCCTCGCCCAAGCACGTCATCGCCTGAATGTTTTAGTCGGTACCTTCCCGAGTGCCCCAATGGCGGCGCAATTTAATCTTGACGAGTTGACCCTGCCTGACCAACTCCCGCTTAGCTTGCCCTCTAAACTGGTCGAGCAACGCCCTGATATTCGTGCTCATGAAGCCCTGTTACATGCCGCGAGCGCACAAATTGGTGTCGTCGCCGCCAGCGTATTTCCTGATTTTACGATCAGTGCCAATATTGGCAGCATTGCCACCCAAGCGGGCGGTTTATTCGTTCCTGGTAGTGAAATCTGGAGTCTTACCGGCAATTTGCTACAACCTCTTTTTCACGGCGGTGACTTCACTCATAAAAAATACGCCGCAATCGCCGGTTACGAGCAAGTTGCCGCGCAATACCGAAGCACCGTGTTGAAAGCCTTTCAAGATGTCGCAGATACTTTAAGCGCACTGGAATTTGATGCTAACGCATTAAAAACTCAGGATGCCGCCTTGCAAGCCAGCAAAGAAAGCCTAGAACTGACCCAAGCACAATTTAAAATGGGGGCGGTCAGTTATTTGTCATTGCTGAGTGCAGAACGCGATTACCAACAAGCCAGCATAGGCCGGATAAAAGCCCAGGTCGCCCGTTTGGCAGATACCGCTGCGCTGTTTCAAGCCTTGGGTGGCGGCTGGTGGCAGCGCGGTAATTTATCAGATGCCCTTCTTGCCGATAAAAAAAACCAACAAAAACCGTGCAGTTATTTTGATTGCTGGATTAACCCGTTGCCGACACCATTGCCAAAGAAGTAGGAGCGAGCCATGCCCGCGATATGACTGCCGCAATAACGGGCTTTCGCACATATCGTTCTGGGGGTAAGTATTCACCTCCTCCTTTGAAAAGGGGGAGAGCAACGCGAGGGGGCGTATCTAAAAAATCTCCCCTAACCCCTTTTATGCCCTTTGGGTACTTTTTCAAAGAGGGGGACTGAATAATTACTACGGGCAGGAAAAATTTTGACATCTAAACAGGAAATAAATCAATGACTAAGCGTATGCTCATTATGCTTTTCGCCGTCAGCCTCGTGCTGGGTGCGGTATTTGGCTTCATCGAGTTTAAGGGGCGCATGATCAAACAATTCATGACCGCCCAAGGTGAGCC
>CANNKH010000127.1 GCA_947504985.1 Methylococcaceae bacterium
CTTTCCCTGTCAGATGGTTATAACCCACATATAAATGAGGGCAAATATTCTATTGTCTTTGTTACCTAAAATGAGCTGTTTTTGAACCAGGCCCAAGTTTGTACAGTAACCTGCTCCGATGAGGGGCGAATTTCTGAGCTGACTGAGCCCCAGCTTGCCTGAGCTAGCTTCGCCATCTGTCTGATGCGCTGTCCCTGTGCAGTTGAAAGCGGAATCAAGGTATCCAAATGTTGAAGAACAATGTTAGCGATTTTGCGCACATCAGGAGGAATGTCGTCGGCAATGAGGGTTTGCAGAAATCGAGTATATTCAGCCCTAATCATCAGTAAGTCTCTCCATCGGGTGAAACATTGCGTACCACATTTTTAATAAACGTCACCTCAAACGCCTTACACGGTCTAAATTGCTGAAGCCGATTAGCAAAGGCAAATGCATCGTTCATGTCGTAGTGCTGAAATATATCTAGGCCGCGATCTAAGGAGATTTTCCAGCCATGGTCGGTAATGATGTGGCGGGCATGGATTGTGCCGGAAGTATCGAACTCCCATGTGAAGTTGATGCCGATAGCGCTAGCGGATTCTTTCATTTTTTCGAAATTGTCTTGCTGCTGTTCGCTCTTGAATTCGTCTTCTGTAGTGACCAAATGGACTGCCACTTCGTCTTCCTGAGCTTTATGTTTAACAACAGTTTCGAGGAATTCCATGAAATTCCGTATTTGGTAATACAACCGAATGTATGGGTCGGTGACTGTGATTTTGGCAGCCCCTTTTAGATAAGAGCCTAATAGTGTATCGAACGAGATGCCTTTTTGATTTTCCTGAAAAGTAAGGTGCATTTCCTTTAGTTCAATTTCTTTGAGGCCAGGGGATTCCTTTGAAACCGTTGAGACCTCGTCTAATTCCAGTTCAGGAGTATTGGCACTTTCACCTTCAGCGACCGTTTTATGGTAGTAGTGAGGATATTCCCGCTCTTCGAGTGTGGTCACCGGATGAGTTTGGCCGCTTGAATCTAAATATGAGAAGCAAACATTGCCGTAGGTGGAATCGATCCGCATTAATTGGTCTTTGACGCGTTTACGACCTTCGATTGCGAATCGCAGTAGTTCCTCAATTTCATCCTTGGACGCTCCTCCGTGCGGGAACAGTATCTTAATCAGGCCGGAGAACGTTTTATTGATACCGTCACGATCCCGCGTCGAAATATCCGATGATAGTGAAAAGTGCTCTTGGTAACGATCCGAATAATCGTGATTACGCAAAGAACGAAGGATTTCGGCCAGATAGTCCACTACAAATCCATAACCACTGGAAAACATCTCGCCACGGATAATATCGACTTCCCAACCAGGGATATAGAAATGGATGCGATCCAGGAACGCGGAGTCGTAAAACTTATCTGGCAGTTCGTCGAACAAATCCGAATGCTTAAGCATGTAGGGAACGGTATGCTGGGTATTTCCCACAAACACCATGGAGGCCTCAGCGCCGAGAGTTTCGACACCCCGCGAAAACGACTTGTTGGCCATGTAATTTTTCATGATGTCAACAAGGGCCTTGTCCACTCGCTTTTGCTTTCCAGCAAATTCGTCAAATGCGACACAGTCCCAGTAGCCAACTAGCCCGATCTTTCCAGATGAATTGTTCACGAATAGCTTCGGAACAGAAACCTCTCCACCCGATATGAGAATCCCGTGAGGTGAAAATTCCGAGTAGATATGTGATTTACCGGTACCCTTTGGGCCAAGCTCAATCAAATTGTAGTTACGTTCGCAGAAGGGAATTAAACGGATCAGTTGGGTCAATTTGCTGCGTTTACCGAACATATCCGGATTAAATCCAACGCTCTGAACCAACAGATCGATCCACTCATCCGTTGTGAATTGCTTGCGTGCTGCAACGTAACTATCAAAATCCAAGTGCGATAGCTGGATGGGCTTTAAGGTCGACAAAATCCAGGGGCTGGCGTTTTTATCTTCAGCGAATTCGTATTCGATGTCGGCAATGCACCATATGCCGCTGACTAGCAATTTTGGATGGGTCTTGACCGTTCTCGAATCAATTAATACTTGTTTGAGACCTAGATTGGAGAATTCCGCTTCATACACATCTGCTTTATCATTCAAAGCAACGCTGATTTTATCGATAACTTTGTAGCGCCCCTTTTCTTTGATATTGGAACGTACTAACCCCGCCTCATTGCGATGTACATAATGCTTGCGCAAAATTTCTTTGACCGTTTCGATACCGGTTTGGATTGTCGCGTCATCACTTGTGGCGCAATATTGCCCAAGTAAATATTCCAAAACGTAAGAGGGAACAATGGCATTGCCCTTAACCGTTTTTACGAGATCCTTGCGGACAACGAGTCCAGGGAAGTGGGTATTGATTTTCTGATCCAGTTGGTTCATCAGGTATTCGTCCCTTTAAAAATCAAAATCGCTGGTGAATGAGCGCCGCATCATATATCGGAGCGACTTGTATTCTTTATAGTGGGAAGTCCCGGCGTGCTTTTCCTCCAGGCGGAGAATGACTTCTTGACCATTTGCTTCGTCAGCTTTGCGACTGAGCACGAAACGCAGCTGCAACTCCCGTTCCCTCGGGTTTTCCGATGTCAGATCGAACACAAGATCATGACTGTCTGAGATCAGTTCGCCAGTTTCGGAATATATTCCTGCTCGCAACACTCTAGGTTGAATTTTGTCGGTTACTGAACCTGCCTGATAGAGCGTGACAGCCAACTGTCCAGAAGTAATCACCGAGCTAGCACCTCGCAAAATATCTACCTCAACAGCGGTAACGTCGCTCTGGCGCTTTTTGTTGATCTTAATGACCGGGATCACCACCTCTTGCAACGACGCCCCGCCATGCACAAAACGACTACCGGAACCTTTAAGTCTCAGACGATTGATCGATTTCGGGATTTGCACCTCGACATCGCCGCATAATCCGAGCTGTTCAGATTTAAAGGTATGCAAACCTTGGGAAGGCTTTAAATTTTTGCCAAGGATAAAACGTCTATCCCGATACAAGACAACTTCGCCTTCTGGCTCAACACCCAAGAAATCACTCTCGGCAATTTCTCGGTGTTGATAGATGAAACCGTGGTCTGCAGTGATCAACAAATTATTGGCATTGGCGGCTGTCAGTTTTTTAACCAGCTTTAAAAGATCGGCCAAGGTTTGTTCCGCTGCTTCGAAGGCTTGGCCTTCCGAATGCATCTTGTCACCCGTATGATCGATCCGGTTATGGTAGATATACAGCACTTGATTGGCTTTCAACAGTTCCCGGCTATCGTCGCGGTTCATGGCCATAAAATCGTCAGCCGCAATCGCTTGACCACACCCATTCAAGGCCACCTGAAGAATCTTTGTACGGTTTGCAGTACCTTGCGAACTTTGCCCATCCACAAACACCGTGCCGGTTTCGTTGTCGGCAATCGCAAGTTCTTTATTGGGTAACAACGCTGCCATGCCAAGTTGCGTATAGCTAGGCAGCATAGAAAGCGCCGGTTCTATCTCGGCACTGTACCGATCTTCCTGGCGAATAAGGGTCAGTAATTCTTCCCCAATCTCGTAGCGCATAGCATCGGAGATTATTACACAGACCTTATTTTCCTTGCGCAGGAACGGCCGCACCCACTTTTCAAAAAACTGTTTTTGAAGCGGAATGGGTGATGCGTCCCATTTGAAAGAGGGCACAGGGTGCAGGGTGCAGTTTTGCCTGCCCCCTGATACCTGCCCCCTGTCCCCTCCTAAAAAGATTTGAAAGCTATCGCCCAGCTTGAGTAAATAGTTATTTGAATACAGATTTTCAATTTGCTCGGTCAGAGTCTCCATAAGGGAAGCCTGACCAGACATTCGCACATGGTAGGTAAATTTGCGATAAAGCTGATCAATCCGATACCACGCTCGACAATAGCGATCGACACCGCTCGCTAAACTGTCCACTGCAAGTTTGATCTCTCCCAAAGCTTGTAAAAACTGAGCGGCGTAATCGATAGCCTCATAAAGGTGTCGGAACTCTCTATACCAATGACCTTGCCGTCGCCTACGAACCCAGAGTGCCACATCGCCACTGGATAGCGTCCGCGAAGCCACTGCCCTTACTAAATCGCTGATGATCTTTTGGTCAATCAGGCGGAAATAATCAAGTTCGATTAGCTCGGGAAGATCTCGTTTAGCCAGGTCTTGCTCAATATTGAGTACATCAGCGCATTCGGCGGATAGTGTTTCGAAACAGCTTTCAAACTGACGACTGTCTTTCCAGCGTTTAAGAAACACCAAGGCATCGCCAGTCAGTTTGACGTGGCCGTCGGTACCCATGGCATAGCATGACTTGAACAATTCAATGGCAAAATCACGGATGCTAGGTTCTTCGGATTGGTAGCCATAACACCGGGTCAACTGTTCCCAAAGAAAACCGTCCACAGTGCATCGGCCAATCAACTTGATTTTATCGTCAAGGCTCTCGGCCAATTCCTGCAGCAGGTTTTCTACGACGGAATCCATACGTGGCTCGCTGGCTGCGCAAACCGCCAACATTTTCAAGCGAATTTGCCCGGGAGTGTCGTCGCCACGCAGCCATTTTTTGAGCGCGTCCTTACGTTTGACTGCTTGGAAAAACTCAGCATGGTTCTGCACCACGTCGGCAAATTCCAAGCCTAATTCCAACTCGGACAGCCAAATCGCCACCTGATCGGTACGAAACTCACCCTGAGCCAATTGCACGTCCAGTAACCAATTATCTAACTCATCGGGTTGAGGGCCATCGCGATAAAGCAAGAACTTTTGCTCGGGTAGCTCGCGCAAAATTCGATACTTGATTCCGAACTCATTGTTGGTAAGTTCGAGCTTTTCGATGCCGGGCAGCGACAGCGTCTCGAAAGCGTCACGCAATTCCTGTTTAGCGTCATACCAAAATACGATTCGGAATTTTTCAAATAAACGCTCCAAAGCTTGGCCAATTTTGTGTTCACTCATGCGACAACAGCCTCGCCGAATAGGTAGTGGATAGTCGTCCAGAACTCCCCGAAGCGTCCAGAGTTATCCTGACGCAGATAGCCGCTAACAAATTGCTGAAGATCATCAGCTGAAAGCGATTCTTCAAGAAAAGGTTCGATAGCACTCGCGCGCATGGCATTCAACTTGGATAAGTCCAACCCCAAGCGCTTTATTGTTTCTGCGGCGCCAGTGTCAGTATTATCCATTGGCTTAATCCTACCATCACCGGTAAACGCAAAACGGCTTTCGCAGCCAGGATCGAACGGAGAAACCAACAATTCCGGGACAAACCAATCGCCTTTTAGATTCCCACAATGGCGAGGAACGCCTTTTTGCAATTGGTTTTGGCAGGAACACAACAGATTACTAAAGTCCAGAGAATCAACATCTGCATGACTTTGTGGACGAAAATGCTCGATATGCGAGTCATCATCGTCAATTCGGCGTTCACAATAGCAACATAAATAACCTTGCTCCTGCATCAACGCCTTTTTCACTGCCTTTTTATTTTCCCCACTCAAATCATCATAGGTAGGTTGCCAATTCTCATTAGCTAAGGCCTTCCAGTTGCTAAATACCAAAGGCTCATTGCCTTTTTGCACATGCTTCATTTGCCAATTAGCTCCTTGCGTTTGACCAGCACCGCGGCCTTGCTTAATTCAGGATCATCACCAATACGATGTTGTAATTGGGCAATCGCAGCCCTTGCTTGATCCAGATGACCTGCGTCAATTTGTTGAAAAATCTGCTTTAGTGCTTCGTTGACAGCGTCAGGCCGCGTCGTGACCAAGCCCATTAAATCTTCCAGGATACGCTCCACGGTTTTACCGTAAGACGCCGATGGCCTTTCACAAAGCATACCCACATTGGAAGTCATGCTTAACAAAAACAGACTTTCAGGTTGCACATGGGTCATCACATGAGGCGAATGCGTAGAAACCAAAAACTGGCAATTTGGAAAAACTTCTCCCAATTTGGTAACAATCATGCGTTGCCACTTGGGATGTAAATGCAGATCGATTTCATCGATCAGAATAACGCCTTCTCCATCGAGCGGGTTATCCCTTATCGGGTTGATGATTGCCAAGCGTCTGGCGAGATCTCCGACCAAGGCCATCATGCACTTCTCACCATCTGAAAGTTGGTTGACGGTGAGTCGTTGACCGTTTTTTTCGACCTCCATTCGTAAAGGGTTACGTCTGACGGTCAGTCCACCAAATTCGGGCATAAACATAGCCAAAGCATGGCGCACGGCTTCTAGTTGCGGATCAGGAAATTGATACTCGTCAGGTTTAACTAACTGATCGGAGTACTTGCGGTTCTCATTTTCAAGGTCTTCCCGCTCTCTAAACCATTCAAAAAATGTTTTAAAGTTAGATCCACCCGTCAACGCATCGTCGTAAGCAGACAGCACATCGAAACGGTGTTTTTCCCGAATCCGCAGCGGTATATCCAATACAGCCCGATTAACCGGGTAATAAACAAACAGCGGTAAATTCACAACACCATCACAGGCAGAAAAGCGTTTTTTTAATACTGCGGCCAACTCGCTTAATTCCTGTAAGGATGATTTTTCATCTTGATGACGGCCTTTCCGGTATTTCACTAAAGACCACTCATAAGACTTGGCATAATTACCGAGCTTGATTAATAAACTGGCATAGCCCGATCCATTTTGAATGTCGACTTCGCTGATGGGCCTGCCGGATGCGGAAGACGTTTTGATGCGATTGATCAGCCAAGACAATAGAATCGCAGAAGCATCTAAAAGGGAAGACTTACCCGCTCCATTCATCCCCACAAACACATTCATGCGATCATGTAAAACCAAAGGTAATTCTTTGGCGCCACGAAATTGAGTAAGTGTTAGTTGTTCTATATGCATATTCAATTCTCTTGATTACTTATCGCTTGAGTGAATGAATTAATCATATCTAGGCCGTTTGCTATAAGCCGATATTTTTGCAAACGGCTATTCGGTTTTTTTGGCAGCATTATTTCGATCAAACCCAATTCGAGTAGGCGCTTGCTTTGCTTATGCAGTTCATCGGAAACGGTTTTGTGACCAAGATACTGAGCCTGTGCAGACTTTCCGATTTCCCGCTGTTGCAATTTGAGCATGACTTTAATCATCCGATTTGGCATTCAAGGCTTCATCAATTCTGGGTCGCTACTGTTGCAGTTGCTGCAAATCATTTTCGATTTCTTCAATCGTTGGCAACGCGCCTTTTAGATTGTCCGGCAAGGTTTCAACTAACGTATATTCACTGACCCCCATGGGTTTGTTCATGTCGCGCAGGGCAAATTCGACTTCTATGTTGTTCTTGTCACGGCACAGTAATAGACCGATGGTGGGCTGGTCATCGTCACGCTTGAGCAGACTATCCACAGCCGACAGGTAAAAATTGAGCTTGCCGGCATACTCAGGAATGAAGCGGCGGTTTTTCAGTTCCACCACGACATAGCATTTCAACGTAACGTGATAAAACAACAGATCAATGTAATAGTCATTGCCAGCGACTTCCAAGTGGTACTGTCTACCGATGAACGCAAACCCCTTGCCCAGCTCCAATAGAAATTGAGTGATGTGTTGAGTTAGTTGGCGTTCAACATCCCGCTCGTTGAAAGGCTCAGTCATGGCCATAAAGTCGAAGGTATACGGGTCTTTAAGGGTTTGCTGCGCCAGATCGGATTGTGGCGTTGGCAAGGTGCGGGAGAAATTAGTTATCGCCTTACCGGTGCGAGCATACAGGTTTGACTTGAGTTGCAGAGCCAACACATCGCGGCTCCAACCATTTTCCAGGGTTTGCTGGAGATAAAAGCGCGCTTCTTGCAGGTCAGTCGACTTGGTAAAAATCAAAATGTTGTGACCCCAAGGAATTTGGGTAAGCAGCGCGGCAAGTTCACTGTCCGCCCCAGCCCAGGGAATGCTCTCTAATTTGGCAACAGCCTGTTGCCAAATTGCAGGGGTACAGTAAAAACGGAAGAAGGCGCGGCAGTAACGCAGGTTCTTGGATGAAAACCCACCAATATCAGGAAATGTA
>CANNKH010000128.1 GCA_947504985.1 Methylococcaceae bacterium
CATCAACGATACGCTGGAAATAATCGGCGAGGCCAATTTGTTTTGTCGACAAGCGCAAGCTGAATTTATTGATCGGTGCCATATTGAACAAGCATTAGCTGCACGGGAATATCGCAACGGTAGAATGTCAGAGGACATTCTCGAAGAAATGCTCGATGGTACCATTTTGATTGATACCGAAGGCGAGGCAGTAGGCAAAATTAACGGCTTAACGGTATTGGAAGTGGGCGGGAGTTGTTTTGGTGCGCCTGCTCGCATCACTACAACGGTTTATCCAGGCTCGCGGGGGATTGTTGATATTGAGCGGGAAGCTGAATTAGGGCAGGCGATACATTCAAAAGGGGTGATGATCTTAACCGGTTATTTAGGGCACTTTTATGCACAGCAATTTCCGTTGGCCATCTCTGCTAGCATTGCGATAGAGCAATCGTATAGTTATATCGATGGTGATAGCGCCGCGCTGGGTGAGTTGTGTTGCCTTATTTCTGCGTTAACGCGCATTCCGATCAAGCAATCTTTTGCAATAACGGGCTCCATCAATCAATACGGAGAAGTACAAGCGATAGGCGGCGTTAATGAAAAAATTGAAGGCTTTTTCAGATTATGCAAAGCACGCGGACTTAATGGGCAACATGCCGTGATTATTCCGGCGGCCAACAAGCGCAATTTGATGTTAAAACAGGAAGTGGTGGATGCTGTCGCACAAGGGCTGTTTTCAGTTTATGCGGTATCGAAAGTGGATGAAGCACTGGAGTTACTGACTGGACACCTAGCGGGAGAAGCTGATAGCGAGGGCAATTATCCTGAAATGAGTATAAATTTTAACGCCATTTCCAGGTTAAAGGAAATTTCGGAAATGGCAGGCGAAGATGACAAGGAAGAAAGTACTTTGTGATTAATGGTGTGGTTGCGGTCAAAATTACCAAAGCGTTAAGAAATCTTTACGAGATTTTGACGAACTGGACATTCTGACGCTGCCTTGGTTGTCCATAAAACCAGCGCTCAATCCAAGTATAACGCCTCTGGTGACACGAAAAAATCGTATTTCACAATTTTTAGCTATCAACGTTATATCTTGATTCTGGCTCTTTTAGTTCCAGAATCAAGATATAACGTTGATAGCCTATTTTTTCGTGTCTCTTATGCTTCAGAGAGCATTCGTACTTTTTTAAGTGATTGCCGTTTGACAGATTCATTATTGAAAATCAGAAACACGTCGATTTTTTCGCGATCAGATTCCATGCTGCCAACCATGTTTGTGCCTGATAAGCATCGGCTTTTTTGTCGAGTTCTCCGCTTAATATCATGCTTAACGTGTTGTTAATAATACCGAAAAAATAGGCCATTGCGACCATAGGGTCGATATTGCGTATTTCACCGGCTCTAATTCCGATTTGAATAATTTTTAGGATTTTAACGAAAGCGGGGGTTTCCAGCAGTGGTTTTTGTTCAGCTAGAAAGTCACTGGTTTTTAAGAGAAGTAAAAACGTCATGACATCAGGTGCATCATCTGTCAGTTTGAACAACAAATTGACTATGCCGTGTAGTTGTTCGGACGATTTTTCATTGGTTTGCCTTATCTCGTCAACAGAAGCATTCAAATTATCAAAAATGCTGTTGTAAAGCGTCAGTGCTATGGTCTGTTTGTTGTTAAAGTGTTGATAAATCGTACTGGTGATTTTTATGTCAGCCGCATTGGCAATATCGGTTAGTGAGGTATTGAAATAACCTTTTTCGGCAAACAACTTAAGTGCCGCAAGTAATATTTTATCTGGCGTTTGAGCCGGTGTTTCAGAGCTTATCTGAAGAGTGTCTATTTCCTGATCCATGTTCTTCTTTCACAGCCAATTCAATGGGCTGTTATCTGGTAATGTAGTAAAAACCAAGTTGTCGATAATATTGCTGACATTTTGATTGATAAAGTGATTATTCTTTTGCCATGACTATTAATGCGGCTCTCAAGTAGGCGATCATAGACCATAGCGTTAATATTGAGGCAACGTATAAAAGCACATAACCGATTGCGTTTATTGGGATGCCTAATAGATTTTCATGATATAGCAACAAGCCAATGGATAGCATTTGGATGCCTGTTTTCCATTTTGCGAGTTGAGATACTTTTACCGTTGCTCGTTGACCAATTTCTGCCATCCATTCCCTGAGTGAGGCAATGGTAATTTCCCGTCCTATGATGATAGCTGCTGGGATAGCCAAATACGCCGAGGCCTGCTGTTGAACAATAATAACCAACACCATCGCCACCATTAATTTATCTGCCACTGGGTCTAAAAAGGCACCAAACGGTGTTTCCATCTGCATTTTTCTAGCAAGATAACCATCCAACCAGTCAGTAATTCCAGCGATTATAAAAATTATCGTGCAGGCAAGATTTGAATAGCCCCAAGGCAAATAGAAAACGACCGTTAATAGCGGAATTAACGCGATTCTTAACAGCGTAATATTGGTAGGTAAATTAAATTCAATGGCCATCTTGATGATGAAAATGTTCGTAAATTCGTTGTGCCACACATCGACTTATGCCGTCTATACTGCAAAGTGCATCTACACCCGCCTGCGAAATGCCTTGTAACCCGCCAAATTGCTTTAATAATTGCTGTCGCCGTTTCGGGCCGAGTCCTGTTATACCTTCTAAAACCGATTGTTTCTTAGCTTTGCTGCGTCGTTGCCTGTGTGCAGTGATCGCAAATCGGTGCGCTTCATCACGGATATGCTGAATCAACAGTAAACCGCTTGCTCCAGCGGTGATGTTGATCGGTTTATCTTGGTTCGCCAGTATCAGCTTTTCCATCCCGGGCTTTCGGTCAGGTCCTTTCGAAACGCCGACTATCATAACATTGTTTACCGCTAATTCCTCTAGTGCCTTTTGCGCGGCATTGACCTGTCCTTTTCCACCATCAATAAACAGGATGTCTGGCGCAATATGTTCGCCTTGCTGTAGGCGTTTGAAACGCCTGAAAACGGCTTGATTAATCGCGGCATAATCATCTCCCCCCGTTATGCCAGTAATATTAAAGCGGCGATAAGCTGATTTTACCGGGCCTTCTTGGTCAAAAACGACGCAAGATGCAACGGTTTGCTCTCCCTGCGTATGACTAATATCAAAGCATTCCAGACGCTTAGGAAGTTCTGGGCAGCCCAGTTCCCTTTGTAGACTGAGAAACCGCGCCTTAATGCCAGACTTTTCGGATAACTTGGTAAGCAAGGTATTTTCTGCATTGGTTTGCGCCATTTGTAGCCATTTCAAACGTTCGCCTCGGACGCGCCCGATAATCGACACGGCATGTTTTGCCTGAGCGCTTAACATCTCAGTTAAAAGCTCGGCTTCTTCAGGCTCATAATTAACAATTAATTCATAAGGTACTTGCCTATCTAAATAATACTGGGCAATAAACGCTTGAATAATTGCGGCGGGATCATGTTCATCGCTTATTTTGGGAAAGTAGGCTTTATTGCCCAACTGTTGCCCATTACGAATAAAAAATACCTGGACACAGGCGACATTAATTTGAGTGGCACAGGCAATGATATCGACATCGCCTTTTTCACCTTGTACAAACTGTTTTTCCAGTACGCTACGCAAGCGAAAGATCTGATCTCTAGTTATAGCCGCCTGCTCATAGTCATGGATGGATGACGCTTTTTCCATCTGAGCGATCAACTGCTCAATAAGCAACCCGCCTTTACCTTCCAGAAACAATACGGTGCTGTTGACGTCAAGCGCATAGGCTGCTTTATCAATCAACCCTACACAAGGTCCGGTGCAGCGCCCTATCTGATGCTGCAAACAAGGCCGAGTTCTATGATTGTAAACAGAATCTTCACATTGCCTGACAGGGAAAAGTTTTTGCAATAATTTCAGGCTTTCTTTGGCCGCAGTAGAGCTGGGGTAAGGGCCAAAATATTTACCAGGCAGTTTTTTTGCGCCCCGGTGCAGGGTAATTTGCGGAAAGTCGTGATGCGTAGACAGGTAAATATAGGGGAAAGATTTGTCGTCCCGCAAACAGATATTGTAACGGGGCTTATGGTGTTTAATTTGCTGGCATTCCAGTAGTAAGGCTTCGCCTTCAGTATGGGTAACAGTAACTTCAATGTTAGTCACTTTGGTCATCATGACCTGTTGTTTAGGTGATACCGTTTGTGTCTTGTAATAACTGGAAACACGATTTTTAAGATTTTTAGCCTTACCGACATAAATAATCTCGCCCTGCTCATCAAACATTTTGTAAATACCCGGACGAGTAGTCAGACTTTTTATAAACGTCGCACTATCAAAGGATGGCTCTGGACGGTCTGAATTTGCAGCGTTGGTAACGGACATTGGATCTTTTTTTAAAATTAAAGCGATAATTCCAGCGGCTAATCATATTCATGTTGCCGGGATATTACAAATATCGGTTATCTATCAGTCGAAACATTAATTTTTAGCAATATTAACGACTAATACGCTAGCTGCCTCGCTTTACAAGTAATCATTGCCAGAATATGATAACTAGCTCACAAAAATCAGGATTAAGAAGGGGTATAAAGTGTCCCTTGCCTACAGAACGGGGCTGTCAACGGCAAATTGCGCATAAAGCAATAGCTATTTCGCTAGTCCAGAGGGTAACAAAGCACCTTTTTTAACAAGCTACAGGAGAGAACATGGCAAAGACTATATTGGTCGTTGATGATTCTGCGAGTTTTAGACGCATTGAAATCATGGCATTAACCGGCGCCGGTTATGAGGTTATCGATGCCTGCGATGGCGTAGATGCGTTGAGCAAGCTCGATCAGCTCAGTGAGCAAAAGATTCATTTGATTATTTGTGACGTCAATATGCCCAATATGGGTGGCATTGAATTTGTTACCCGTGCCAAGCAAAATCCAAAATTTAAGTTCACCCCTGTGATGATGCTTACCACTGAAGACTCTGATGGCATAAAACAGCAGGGGCGTGCTGCTGGCGCAAAAGCCTGGATGGTAAAGCCCTTTAAATCAGAGCAATTACTAAATGCGGTATCAAAACTGATTTTGCCATAAGTGTCAGCTCATTCGCAGGCAATAAACCATAGATTATTTAAGGAAATAAGGCGTATTATGTTGACGCTCTATATTCTCTGGCTTAGTGGATAGTCTAAAACCGTATAAGTCATATTTTTACGACCGACTTAAATACCTCACTGATTTTTAATTCCCCCCCCCTTGAGTGCCTATGCAAACACTAGCTATTGAAGGTGAAATGACCATCTATACTGCCGCTGATCAAAAAACAGCATTGCTAGACTTTCTCAATACCGATGACGTGTTGGAGATAAATCTTGCCAGCGTCAATGAAATGGATACGGCAGGTTTACAGCTACTGATTTTAATCAAGCGAGAAGCGGCTAAGCTCGGAAAAACCTTGAGATTTGTCATGCACAGCAAAGTCGTGTTGGAAATCCTAGAGTTATCCAGGCTCACGAACACTTTTGGAGATCAGGTTGTTTTGTCGCCTAACGAGGAGTCATCGCGATGAGTTTTGATAAAGACATGCAAGAAGCGCTTGATCTCTTTAATATCGAATGTACTGAGCTGTTGCAAAACATGGAGACCGACCTGCTAGGGCTTGAAAACAGTGCCGATTTACGGCAAACCATCAACGCCATTTTTCGCGCAGCACATACTATTAAAGGCACGGCAGGCTTATTTGGGCTGGATCATATCGTCCGGTTTACCCATGTTGTTGAAAGCGTACTCGATAACCTACGTGACGACAAATTGTCAGTTTCTTCAGCACTGGTAGCCGCGCTATTGCCCTGCTGCGATCATCTCAACATCCTCATCCTTAATGTTGCCAAGGGTAGTCTTGAAGAAAATGCAGCGTTAACTGAAAGTGGTAATCGGCTATTAGACGAGCTGCGGCCTTATCTGGAGACAACAACCGCAATAGAAAGTAGCGATCTTGTTTTACCAAACCATGCCGAGCGTATCGAAACTATCGTCAACGACGCGATTGAGCCTGGTAACTGGCTTCTGTTTCTGCAATTTGGTGAAAACTGCCTGCGTGATGGCATGGATCCCTTATCGTTTATTAATTATCTCGCTACGTTAGGCGACATCGTTGATCTGACCACGTTTAGCCACGCGATGCCGGAGGCGGGCAGCATGGATCCAGAAACTAACTATCTGGGTTTTGAAATTATCCTGAAAAGCGATGCAACCAAAGAAGCAATTGAAAGTGTTTTTGAATTTATCCGTGAAGATAGCTTGATCCACATCTTGCCGCTGGAAAATAGAATTCCCTACTACGTTGAACTAATCAATTCATTGACTGAAGATAACGCCCAGATTGGTGAACTGTTACTCAAAAGTGGCGTTATTACGCAACGTGAGTTAGAAGAAGGACTCAAGGCACAGCACTCTCAAGCCAAAACACAAGAGATACCGTCACGTATTGGTCAAATTCTGGTAGATCAGCGTGTTGTTCAGCAACCCTTGGTTAATGCGGCACTTGAAAAACAGCAACAAATTAAAGACAACAAAATTCGCGAAAATCAATGTATTCGTGTTGATGCTGAGCGCTTGGATAAATTGATTGATTTAGTCGGCGAATTAATTATTTCTACTGCCACCGCCAGCTTAAGAGGCATGAAAACAGGCGATATCGCACTACAGGAAGCCAACGCCAACGTTATCAGCTTGGTCGAAGAAGTCAGGGACAGCGCGTTGCAACTACGCATGGTACCGATTGGCACTACGTTCAGCCGCTTCCAGCGCGTTGTTTATGATGTTAGTAAAGAACTTGGCAAAGACATTAAGTTGGTTATCAACGGTGCCGACACCGAAGTTGATAAATCGGTGGTCGAAAAAATCGGTGATCCCTTATTACATCTGGTGCGTAATGCTATGGATCATGGTATTGAACGCGCCGAATTGCGGGTTGAACGAGGTAAACCACCCCAGGGCACATTAGGACTTAACGCCTACCACAGCTCTGGAAATATTGTTATCGAAGTCAGCGATGACGGCGGCGGGCTTAACCGTGACAAAATCCTTGCCAAAGCCGTTGAACGTGGCTTGATTCCCGCTGGAATAACACCGAGTGACCAAGAAATTTACGCTTTTATTTTTGAACCAGGTTTTTCTACCGTCGATCAACTCTCTAATTTATCAGGGCGCGGCGTCGGTATGGATGTGGTCAAACGCAATATTACCGAATTGCGCGGTGTCATTTCTATCGACAGCGTACCTGAACAAGGGACGACTTTGAGAATCCAATTGCCGCTAACCTTGGCGATTATTGATGGCTTTCTAGCAGGTGTCGGTGATGCCTCGTATGTGATTCCATTGGATAAGGTGGTCGAATGCGTGGCGCTTACGACGGATGATAACCACGACTTTATGGAACTGCGCGGCGAAGTATTGCCGTTTATACGACTAAAGCAATTGTTCAATAAAAAAGGCACCGCCGAGCGACGACAAAACGTCATCGTTGTTGAGCATTTGGGGCTTAAGGCCGGATTAGTCGTCGATAGATTGATGGGTGAGTTGCAAACGGTGATTAAACCATTAGGCAAATTGTTCGAGCATGTTCAAGGCGTGAGCGGGTCAACTATTCTGGGCAGTGGCGAAGTCGCTTTGATTCTTGATGTGCCAACCTTGCTTCGGCAACAGGAACTCAGCCAAATTTTGACTTGAAAATCTGCTATAAACCTAAACTTTTTTGTTAATGGACTCGAAAAAATATGAATATGACAATTTTAAATAAGATGATTTTACTGGTGGTTTCGGCAGTTATTGGCTTAGTGGCATTGGCTTGGCTCGGGCAAAACAGGATGGATATCGTTTATGAAAAAACCAATTTCGCCAATATCAATAGCGTTCCATCCATCGTTATGTTGGGTAAGGCCTCCGAAGAATTTGGTCGTGTCCGCATCCGTTTATACCGCCATGTGCTGAATACTGATACCAATAATATGGCGGAAATTGAAACTAAAATCAAAGAAGCCCAGGCTGGTGTGTTAAGTGCG
>CANNKH010000129.1 GCA_947504985.1 Methylococcaceae bacterium
CGGCCAAAATTCTGCTTGTTGTTAATAATTGTCGGATTTAACGCTGTATTAGCCATCTTTCATAAACAGCCAGCCAATTTTCGTCTGAAATTTAGCAAGCCTTTCAGTTAGATTTTTATTTTTTGCTTTTTCGGTCAGACACTAACTACTCTTTTTCTCGAGGCGCTTAACCCCACTCTGAATTTTCAGGCAGGCAATATCTCTGACTTGCCACTTGGAATTAATTTAAATCATGGCATTGAGAATGTTGTTTCAAAAGCAATAGAGATTGCCAAGGAGGATTGGAATAGCGTTGAAACGAGCTGGGGGTTCACAGTTTCACCATTGTGTATGTTTGGTACACATCGAAATATTAAAGACACATGGATGAATTGGTTGCGCTTAGGCGTTCTTAATACACTGAATTTGAAAGAGCTTGAAGAAAAGAATAACTGCATATTTATCGACACCTGTGGTCTACAAGGCGAACTGGACGTCGAAGTTCCACTGGAACAAATTACCCTTACCGTCAACCCAAAATACCGCTATGGCGGAAACCTATCAGATGAAGAACTCGCTCAACGCTTCCAATCCGATTCCTTGGCTGAACTGATTAGCTATGCCATCGGCTGCATGATGGGGCGGTATCGTCTTGATAAGCCTGGGTTAATTTATGCTCATGCGGGGAATGTCGATTTTGAGGAAATCTATAACGACAACACAACTCATTCTTCCTTAACTAATAATCTCTTCGTCGCAGACGATGACGGTATTATTCCGCTGACCGATCAGGAATGGTATAAAGACGATGCAACTAACCGTTTTCGCGACTTTGTGCGGACGGTTTGGGGGGAAGAAAATCTACAGTTAAACCTCGACTTTGTTGCTGAAAGCCTGTGTCTAAGTGCATTAAAACCCAAGAAATCAGAAAGCAGTCTTGAAACGATTCGTCGTTACCTGTCGACCCAATTCTATAAAGACCATCTTAAAACCTACAAAAAGCGCCCTATCTATTGGCTGTTTAGCTCCGGCAAGCAAAAGGCGTTTGAATGTCTGGTGTACTTGCATCGCTATAACGAAAGCACGCTGCCCAGAATGCGTACTGAATACGTCACGCCTTTACTCGGTAAATATGACGCGTTTGCCGATCAGTTAAAAAAACAGCTTGAAGATGCCAGCACCAGCGAAGCAGTAATTTTAAAGAAAGAGCAGGCTGCACTTGAGAAAAAACAAACCGAACTGCGCGCTTTTGATGACCATCTTAAACACTACGCCGATATGCGCATCAAGCTCGATCTTGATGATGGCGTAAAGGTAAATTACGGCAAGTTTGGTGATCTGTTGGCCGAGGTGAAGGCCATTACTGGGGGTAAGGAATGAATGATAAGCGAGTTGTACGATTTTTCGTATCTTACGCCCATGCTAACAATAAATTGACTAAAGACTTTATTGATAAATTCATGGAGATCAGCGGCCCGGCAAAACATTTTCGTTATGAGCTTTGGCATGACGGAATGATTGAAGTGGGGGAGAAATGGGAAGAAGTCATTCAGAATGGTATCCGTGAATGTGATTTTGGCCTGTTATTAATTTCTACAGCTTTTTTAGGTTCGAAATACATCATCGATAAAGAGCTTCCTCATTATTTCACAAGTGGTAAACACGCGTTCCCCGTTATGCTTGCAAACATTGATTTTGATCGACATGACCTTAATGGGTTGGAGGCGCATCAGATATATCGATTGAATAAGGAGACTTTTGCCAAACCCAGATCATATTCGGATTGTAAAGGACAGCGACGTGAAGATTTTGTGATGGATCTCTTCGCTAAAATAGATGATTGGCTATTAGGACATTTGAAATGAGCGTGGGAGCGATGCTAAGTCGTCATACCGGCAGTCCATACCGGAACGACGACGTTTTTCTAAGCTAATGCCCGCCTATCAACCCCCCTTTCAAATTACGCCGGACATTTTGACGTTAGTGGCGGACATCAGCGAGCAGCTTGGACTTTGGAGTGCGTTGCTTGGTAATGCGGATGAGGCATTATCACCACAATTGAGGCGAGGCAATCGAATACGCACGATTCAGGCATCACTGGCTATTGAACATAACAGCCTGACCCTGGAACAGGTGACCGCAGTATTGGATGGCAAACGCGTGTTGGGCTTGCCCCGTGAAATTCAGGAAGTGCGTAACGCGTTTGCCGCTTATGAGAAGATGCCGCACTGGCAGCCTTATAATACTGCGCATTTACTGGCTGCGCATGGTCAGTTGATGCATGGTTTGGTGGATGATGCGGGTCAGTGGCGGCAGTCTGGAGTGGGTATTTATCGTGATAAGCAATTGATGCACATGGCACCGCCGCCCAGCCAGGTAGGACGTTTAATGGCGGACCTGCTGGGGTGGCTGAAACAAATGCCTGTACACCCTTTAGTGGCGAGTTGTGTGTTTCATTATGAGTTTGAGTTTATTCACCCGTTTAGTGATGGCAACGGCCGCATGGGGCGCTTGTGGCAAACCTTGATCTTGTCCAAATGGAAACCGGCATTGGCATTTTTGCCAGTAGAAACTGTGATCCGTCATCAACAAGCTGATTATTACGCGGCTTTAAGTGCGGCAGATAAGGCCAGTGATGCCACCGGGTTCGTTGAATATATGTTGAAAGCGCTGCTATCTGCCATTCAAGAGGTAGTGTTGGCACCAAGTAGGCATCAAGTTGGCACCAAGTCGGCACTAAACTCAGATCAGTTGCATGTGCTTGATAATATTGAAGGTGAAATGAGTTTGATTGAGCTGATGAGCTTGTTGAAAAGAACAGACCGCACCAAGTTCAGGGATCAAGTTCTGAATCCACTGATTGAGGCAGGCTTTGTCGAACCGACGATCCCGGATAAACCCACCAGTTCAAAACAAAAATACCGGCTCAAGATGGAAGATCGTTGATGAATGTTACCCAATTACAACAAGGCATCGAAGCCAAGTTCGCCATAGGTTCTGCTAAAGAATGCCGGCTGCTATTCTGGTACGACCCTGAGCAAAGTTTCAAGGAAGCGCTTGCGACTATCTCCGTGCCTGGGGTAACGGTGCTGAATATGTCGGAACTATCGATTTTTGAGACCAAGAAACACATCGAGCTGGACGAGCCGGAAGGCCGTTTTTTGCTGTACTTTCCTTATGCTGAGCCTGAGCCTGATAAAGACTGGTTTCTTGATATTCGCTTATATAGTGAACAGTTTTACGCCGATGCCAGTTCCCTGTTGCTCAATGAATTGGGGATTCCGAAGATGTCGCTGAGGGTGCATATCCGCAGTCGACAGACCTTTTTTACCAATAAACAACGCACGGCGGCACTTAAGCGCTTCATTACTGAAAATGAGGATGAGCGTTCACTTGACCGTAAAATGCTGGCCGTTGGGGTTAAGGCTGATTCGGCGTCTTTGCCGGATATTCTTTTAAGTCTGCTCAAGGATTATGCCGTAGGACTTGAATCTGAGTCTAACGAGTTGCCATTAACAGAGGCGGTTACTAAATTTGATCTGGCTGATGCTCTATGGATCAGTTTGGCTGAAGAGTTTGGCTATGATGTTAAAGAACCCGGATTACCTGATTTTGCGCTAAAGCTGTTTTGCACCGAATTATGGAGCCAGATTGACGCGGCGGATCGTGACTGGTTGCTTAATAATGTACTGAAGACTTCTTCAGGACGGGCAACAGCATTGGCATTTATGGCGAGTTGGCGTGACAGTCGCAGTTATGCGCAGTATCACGATACTATTTCCCAGTTGTTAGGGCAAAAGCTGGAAGTGGCTGACAAATGCGCTCATTATCAGCCGAATCAGTTAGTCGAATGTGCCAGCTTTGAGGCCGTTGAACAAACCATTATTCGCGGTTTGGTGCGCGATTTATTGGATACCGCTAAGTCGTTGGATCGCTCACTGTTTGAAAGCATACTCTCTCGCCGTCTGGTCGGCCATTGGTGTTTATCCAGAAAGGAGTATGCGGCGATCTACGAGGCCATGAGGAGTGCCGAGTTGTTGATGCATCTTCGGCAGCGTTTTGTGGATGGCTTCCATTATGATTCGAGCAAGGCGATGTATGATGCTTATGTGACGGATCTGTATCAATTTGATCAAGCGTACCGTCTTTTTAACGAGCATGTGCAGGCCTTGGTGAATAAAGGTGCCGAGATTCTCCGGCAACTGGATGAGGCGGTTGAGAATCTTTATACCAACTGGTATCTGTATGAACTGGGCATTGCCTGGGATCGGCATTTGGACAATGAACGTCGGCTGGAAAAATGGCTATTGCCGGGTATTCCTTCGCAATACAAATTTTATGAGGAAGGGGTTCGCCCACGGATTGCTTCCAAGCAAACCAAGCGCATCTTTGTGATTATTTCCGATGCCTTGCGTTATGAGATTGCCGACGAACTGACTTTTATTATCAATGGTGAGAAGCGCTTTAAAGCCGAGCTATCATCTCAACTGGGCGTTTTACCCAGCTATACTCAATTAGGTATGGCAGCGTTGTTACCTCACAAGACGTTGGAGTACCAGGCAGGTAACGCAACCGTGTGGGTAGACGGACAATCAACAGCAGGTCTGGATAACCGGAATTCTATTTTAGAAAAGCTTAATGGTATGGCGGTCAGCGCAAAAGAGCTGATGAACTGGAGCAACCAGGAAGGGAGAGAAAAGATACGTGAAAGCCAGGTTGTTTATATCTATCACGATACCATTGATTTCATCTGTGATAAGCAAGCCGGTGAGGATCGCACACCTCAGGTATGCCGCACGGCTATTGTGGAACTTACGGATTTAATCGGCCGGATTATCAATCGGCTCAATGGCAGCCAGGTTTTGCTCACCGCCGACCATGGTTTTCTTTATCAGCAAAGAGCCTTGGATAAACCGGATAAGACCGGCCTTTCGATGAAACCCAACGGCGCGATTGAAGCAAAAAAACGCTATATCGTGGGCGAGAATTTGCCGACCGATGAGGCTTACTGGAAAGGTAACATTGCTGATACCGCTGGGGCTTCTGGCAAGACTGAATTTATCATACCCAAAGGCGCACAACGTTTTCATTTTGTCGGCGGTGCAAAGTTTGTACATGGCGGTGCGATGCTGCAAGAAATTTGTATACCTGTGGTTTCTATTAAAGAGCTGGAAAAGGCTCAAGCAGCGAAGCACGAAAAACAACCGGTGGGTGTGGTGGCGTCCAGGCTGCCCATTAAGCTGGTGAACAATATCGATAAAATTCGTTTTATCCAGACTGATCCAGTCGGCGAGAGCTTTATCTCGCGTCAATTAAGGGTTTACATCGTGGATGCTGAGGGCAAGGTCATTTCTAGTAGTGAGACGCTGAATTTTGATAGTCGCTCCCCAGTCATGGATGAACGTACTCGTGAGGCTCGGTTGAAGTTGGTTGGCTCACAGTTTGATCGACATGCGGCTTACACCTTGGTATTAGAAGCCTGTGACACACAAACCCGTTACCAACAGTATGCAGTGACGATTGATTTGGCAATTCAGGATGACTTTTTTTAATGGGCTGACGAGATGGATGATTTTTTAGAAACAGAAGACGCACTGACGGCGGATATTAATCAGCTTCGCAATGAAGATCTTGATGGCTTGCTGAACAAATACTTTACCGGGCGCGTAGTTAGAAAGGATCTGACTAAGCAGCTTAAAGAAGGGGCAAATGTGCCTGTTTATGTGCTTGAGTATCTATTAGGGATGTATTGTGCGTCTGACGATGATGAGGTGGTTAGCGTCGGTATGGAAAATGTTAAACGCATTCTTACTGAAAATTATGTGCGTCCTGATGAAGCGGAAAAGGTAAAGTCTCTGATTCGCGAACGGGGTAGCTATCGAATTATTGATAAAGTCAGCGTCAGATTAAACCAAAAGAAAGATGTTTATGAGGCGATGCTATCTAACTTAGGCATTAAAGATGCGTTAGTGCCGACTAACATCGTTAAGGACAATGAGAAACTGCTAACTGGTGGTATTTGGTGCATTATCACCACTCAGTATTTTTATGAGGAAGGACAAAAAACCTCGCCTTTTTCTATCCAAACACTCAAACCTATTCAGATGCCTTCTATGGCGATGGAGGAGATTTTTGAAGCCAGAAAACAGTTTACCGTTGACCAATGGATGGATGTGTTGCTGCGCTCGGTGGGTATGGAGCCAACTAATTTAACATTACGAGTCAAGTGGCATCTGATCGCTAGATTGATTCCTTTTGTTGAAAATAATTACAATGTGTGTGAATTAGGTCCACGCGGAACGGGCAAAAGTCATGTCTATAAAGAATGTTCCCCCAATAGTTTATTGGTCTCTGGCGGACAAACGACGGTCGCTAATCTGTTCTATAACATGAGCAGCCGACAAATCGGCTTAGTGGGTATGTGGGATGTGGTGGCTTTTGATGAAGTCGCTGGCATTAACTTTAAGGATAAAGACGGCATTCAAATCATGAAGGATTACATGGCTTCTGGTTCATTTTCGCGGGGTCGTGATTCGATTGAAGGCAAAGCCTCGATGGTGTTTATCGGTAATATCAACCATAGCGTTGAAACGCTGGTAAAGACCAGTCACTTACTCGCGCCTTTTCCTGAAGCCATGATTGATACCGCCTTCTTTGACCGTTTCCATGCGTATATCCCGGGGTGGGAAATCCCTAAAATGCGTCCTGAATTCTTTACCAACCGCTTCGGCTTGATTACCGATTATCTGGCGGAATATATGCGGGAAATGCGTAAACGCAGTTTTGCCGATGCACTCGATCGTTATTTTAAGGTGGGCAATAATCTGAATCAGCGTGATGTGATCGCCGTGCGCCGTACTGTGTCCGGCTTGATGAAATTGCTGTATCCACATGGAATTTATGACAAAGACAATGTTAGGACGTGTCTTACTTACGCACTTGAAGTGAGACGGCGTATCAAAGAGCAACTGAAAAAATTGGGCGGCATGGAGTTCTTCGACGTGCATTTTAGTTACATCGATAACGACACCTTAGAAGAATTTTTTGTTAATGTACCGGAACAAGGGGGCAGCCAGTTAATCCCCGAGGGCGTGTCTAAACCCGGCGTGGTGCATTTGGTGACCAAAGGCGCGACAGAACAACCGGGCTTGTATCGCTTTGAAACACAAATGACCGCAGGCAATGGCAAGCATTCGGTGTCAGGTCTTGGCTCAAATACCTCAGCTAAAGAATCTGTCAGAGTAGGCTTTGATTACTTCAAAGGTAATCTGAGTCGGATTAGTGTGACCGCTAAATTTGCTGAACACGAATACCATATCCACGCGGTTGAGCTCAATAATACCGGTCCGAGTAATAAAATTAGCCTGGCGGCATTAATTGCCTTTTGCTCAATTTTGATGAATAAGCCAGTTCAGGAGCAAATGGTCGTATTGGGCGATATGACTTTGGGTGGCGTTGTTAACCCCGTTGAAGACTTGGCGGGCTGTTTACAACTTGCCTTGGAAAGTGGCGCAAAAAGAGTGCTGCTACCGATGTCGTCTGCATCAGATATACCCACTGTGCCCGCCGAGATATTTTCCAAATTTCAGATCAGTTTCTTTGCTGATCCGGTTGATGCTGTTTATAAGGCGTTGGGAGTTCAGTGAATTTGAAAAATATAGCCGGAAATGAGGTATCTATTTTTTTATACCGCTTTGAATTACGCGGTAATAGCATCGACTTTGTTTTAAATGAGGCTATTGCCGAAGATATGTACCCCGATATTGATGAGAAAATGAAACCGCTCGTCCACGCCTGTTGCGAAACACTTTTACGGTACAAGCCGCTCAGTTCGAGTAACACCATTATGGATGGCAATTTTCTGGTTACGGGAGAATTCGAGGTCATGCTGAGTAAAGGGCTAGGACGACACTTTGCGCAAGATGAAAAGGAGCGGTTATTCCAGGATGCCAAAACTATTTCTGATCTTCTGGGTGAGGTTATGGACAG
>CANNKH010000130.1 GCA_947504985.1 Methylococcaceae bacterium
AACTATCAACCCTATTTATCAGTTACGCAAGCCTTAGCCTGTCACACAATTTGCCTCATGAGCCAAAGGTTCTATATTCTACTGAAAAACCGCACTTTTAATCACACCCGGCTTTGCCAGTTCAGCTTGTAATAATCTGGCCAGACCTTCTAATTTGGGTTGCCCCTGAAGGAAACGCTGACTAGCTATGTCGGCCTGACGTTGAGTAATTTCAATCAGTGTCATTATTTCACTGCTTAAAATTTTGGCTTGAGCATAACTGTAAACCAGGATTGATGCTGGTATTGCTGTCAATAAAATACTCGCGATGACGATGATCGCCATTTTTTGCCGGATGTCCATTATCGATAGATACTAATTTCTTGCGTTTGATTCGTCAAAATTGACCTGCCCTAGATATATACTCCAAACGGTCATGTTTTCGGTTTTTTACTACTCACTCACTTCTGTCCCCCTCTTTGAAAAAGTACCCGAAGGGCATAAAGGGAATTGAGGGGGATTTTTAAAATTTACAACATAATGATTTTTATTGACTTATTTCTTAACTGTGGGCAGTGCTATGGTGCTTACCTGAGAACGATGCTGATTTTTCTACCCGCTGGCAGAACGCCTTACCCGTTAATCCCGCCCTGCGTCAAATGTGCTGGTTCCAGCAACTTCGCTAAATCGTCCAAACTTAATTCAGTCATTTCAGCCGCCACTTCAATAATAGGTCGCCCTTGTTTATAAGCGGCTTTAGCTATTTCAGCGGCTTTCGCATAACCAATAATGGGATTTAACGCCGTCACCAGAATAGGGTTTCTTGCCAGTGCTTGCTGCAAATTGTCTTGCCTTACGGTGAAGCCTGCTATGACCTTATCCGCCAACAAGCGGCTGACATTGCCTAGTAGATCGATACTTTGCAGACTGTTGTAAGCAATAACAGGGAGCATGACATTGAGTTGAAAACTGCCGGATTGTCCGGCAATAGTGATGGTCGCGTCGTTACCTATCACTTGTGCCGCTACCATCGCGGTTGCTTCAGGAATCACAGGGTTTACTTTACCCGGCATAATACTGCTGCCGGGCTGTAACGCGGGGAGTTCAATTTCGCCTAAACCTGCTAAGGGACCTGAGTTCATCCAGCGTAAGTCGTTGGCAATTTTCATTAAACTGACTGCGATTACTTTCATCTGGCCAGAGAGTTCAACCATGGCATCTTGAGTGCTTAGGCTTTCAAAAAATGAGCCATTTGGCATAAATGGCAGACCGGTTTCAGCACTTAAGACCGCTGCAAATTTTGCGGAAAATTCGGGATGCGCATTGATACCGGTACCCACTGCCGTACCGCCTTGAGCGAGTTTATAAACTCTGGGCAATGTAGCATTAATCCGATCGATACCATTGCGTATCTGTAATGCCCAACCGCCCAGCTCCTGACTCATACGAACCGGCATGGCATCCATTAAATGAGTGCGTCCTGTTTTGGTCATGTTATCCAGCGCGACGGCTTTTTGTTCTATCGTTTCGGCAAGATGCTGTAGACCTGGCAATAGCGTTTTTTGACATTCCAGCGCCGCACTCACATGGATAGCGGTTGGAATCACATCATTGCTGCTTTGTCCCATATTGACATGGTCATTGGCACTAACGGCTAGTCCTGCGGCTATCTTGGTCGCTAAATTGGCAAGCACTTCATTGACATTCATATTGGTGCTGGTGCCGGAGCCGGTTTGGAAGACATCAATCGGAAACTGTTCTTGATGTTGCCCATCAAGAATACGCTGCGCCGCGTCGATAATAGCGTTGCCGATAACGGGTTCAAGTTCGCCTAAATCCATATTGACTTTAGCGGCGACTTTTTTTATCAAAGCCACCGTTTTAATAAAAGCTGACGGCATGGTTAAAGCACTAATCGGAAAATTATCGATAGCCCGTTGGGTTTGCGCCGCATACAACGCCGTAGCTGGAACGTGTAATTCGCCCATGCTGTCTTTTTCTAGTCGGTATTCATTCATGTGTCTTAATGCCTCTATAAATGCTTTGACATCGGCCAGGTTAAAAGGCCAGCCTAAGTCTTTTTGGGTTTCGGTGTGGTATAAAACGGGGATGCGGGTGGCATAGCTGGATTGCCATGCTTCATTGTCGGCAATATCTATATTTTCAATGAATAAATCATGATCTTCCTGCCAGCATTGGTTAACGATGGCGAGCGCCTGCTCACAAAGATGACAACCCGTTGTTTCAAGTAGTAGTAATCGAATAATCATTAGTGTTTGGTCAGTTTATCTAAATAGCCCATAAATAACGCGGAAATAACCAGCGTCAGGTGAATCAGTACATACCATAGCAATTTATCATTGGCAGTCGCATCAATATTCATAAATATTTTAAGCAAATGTATCGATGAAATAGCGACGATAGACGACGCAACTTTTATTTTCATCGAACTGTAATCATGCGTCCCTAGCCAGTCCAGTTTTTCGGTTTCTTCGCTAATGTCAAGCCGCGAAACAAAGTTTTCATAGCCACTGAACATGATCAGCACAATCAAGCTACCAACCAGCGTAAGATCAATCAGCGTCAGTAACGTCAGAATAAAATCGGTTTCACCAATTTCAAAAATATGCGGAATAAAGTGATAGAGTTCTTGGAAAAACTTTACGAACAAGGCGATCAGTATCAGGCTCATGCCAAGATAAATAGGCGCCAATATCCATCGACTCGCATACATTAATCGTTCCATGGTGTGTTCTATAGAGTATTGGGGTTTCATTGTGTGTACCTATTGAGGCTATCTTTTTCTGGGGTGTGATTTTTTATCGATCGACTTAACCAGCACCTCATGCTTTTCCCTTGCCATGCCTGCAAATTCAAATAATAAATCCAGCTCTTTGCTGGTTAGTTCGTAATGCGCATTTGCCCGTAAATTTTCAGGCAAGACAACTGGCCCGTAACGGACACGAATCAGGCGACTGACTACGACTTCCTGCGATTCCCACAAGCGTCTTACTAATCTATTGCGACCTTCAGTAACGGTAACGTAATACCATTTGTTGGCACCTTCGCCACCAGACAACTGAATGTCATCAAATTTAGCTTTACCATCCTCAAGCTCTACACCTTGCTTAAGTTTTTCCAGCGTCGCCTCGGCAACATGGCCTAAAATACGCACCGCATATTCACGTTCAACCTGCGTAGAAGGGTGCATTAAGCGATTAGCCAATTCGCCATTATTGGTAACTAATAACAGCCCCGATGTATTAATGTCCAAACGTCCCACCGCAATCCAGCGTCCAGTCAGCAAATCTGGTAATCGGCTGAAAATAATCGGGCGGCCTTGTGGGTCATTACGGGTAACCACTTCACCCGTGGGTTTGTGATAAATCAAGACACGGGTGGTTTGCTCGGCAAACTTTTCCCAATGCACGACCCGATCATTAATCTGTAAATAATCCCCGGCTTTCAAACGACTACCTGGCGCGGCATTAATCCCATTGACTTTGACTTTGCCCTCTTCCATCCAACGCTCAATTTCGCGTCTGGACCCGACACCACCGCGCGCCAATACTTTTTGAATGCGCTCGCCCAGATTATCGTCCGTCTTGTTCGGTATCGGTTGTGCGACGGTAGGTTTAGGGTTTGGGCGCTTTTTCAGCAGTGTCCGTGGTGTTTTTTTAGGTTCACCCGGTTTGGCGGTGCCGTATGTTGGTTTTTTATCTTTCACTCTTTACCTGCGGATAGTGGTTTACCGTCTAGTGACAAATCAAGACGCTGTAGCGTCGGTAATTCATTTAGCGTTGTTATGTTGAAATAATCCAGAAATTGTTTGGTCGTACCTAATAATGCCGGTCTACCCGGCACTTCTTTGTGCCCGATGACTCTTATCCATTCACGTTCCTGCAAGGTTTGAATAATGCTTGAACTAACACCCACGCCGCGTATATCTTCAATATCGCCGCGCGTAACCGGTTGACGATAAGCAATGATAGCCAAGGTTTCCAGCAATGCGCGCGAATATTTGGGCGGTTTTTCTTCAAATAGTCGTGATACCCAGCGCGACAATTCAGACCTGACCTGAAAACGATAACCGCTGGCAACCTGTTTTAACTCAATCGGACGACTTTGATAATCTTCAGTGATGGCAGCAACCGCCTGTTGCACTTCTTGCAGTTCAGGCTGTTCCAATTCAGGAAATACCTGCTGTATCTGTTTGCAGGTCATAGGCTGTTTGGCGGCAAATAAAATAGCCTCAACGATACGCTTGATTTCCATATTTCCTTCGAACGACGCAATAACCGGAGCAGCAGCGGTAGTGACGGTCATTAGGGTTGACTTAATCTGTCGGCGTCGGGTTCTGAGCTTGGCAAAGGGACGAAGCCTAATGGGTTCATCCGCATCAAGCGGCGACGCGACATCACTGGGCGGCTTGGTTGTTTTAGTCGTGTTCCGTTTCGGTTTCGACTTGGGCAGAACTTGCAGCGCTGACTCGGATTTGGGCAAAGGGCTCGGGCTGGATAATGTCGATGAGTCGCTCTTTGCTGAGTTCGAGGATGGCCAAAAACGAGACGACGACCCCGTGTCGGCCTTCTTTTCGGATAAATAATTGCGAGAAAAGGAGACTATTTTCTCCTTCAAGTTTTGCCAAAATGGTTGCCATTCGTTCACGGACAGATAAAGCTTCTTTGGTAATTTGGTGGTGACTAAGTTGATCGACGCGCTTTAGCACGTCTTGAAAAGCCAGTAATAATTCTTTTAATTCAAGGTCTGGAAAATGTTGTTCAATCGCTAACGCCGAGCTATCCACTTCGGTAACAAAAACTTCACGTTCCAGACGTGGCAACTGATCCAGTTCATCCGCCGCATTTCTAATACATTCATACTCTTGCAATCTACGGATTAATGTCGCCCTAGGATCGTCTTCCTCTTCTTCCGCATCAGGGCGGCGCGGCAATAGCATTCTGGATTTTATTTCTGCTAATAACGCCGCCATCACCAGATATTCCGCCGCCAATTCGATATTCAACAACCCCATAAACTGAATATAGTCGATGTATTGCTGAGTAATTTCAGCAACCGGTATGTTGACTATATCCAGATTCTGCCGTTTTATTAAGTACAGTAATAAATCCAGCGGCCCTTCAAATAATTCTAAAAAAACTTCCAGCGCATCAGGAGGAATATAGAGGTCTTCGGGCAGTTGGTTAAACGGGGCGCCGTTGACGATTGCAAAGGCTGGCGCTTGTTCTAGCGCATTTTCCACTACCCTTTATCCCGCTGTGTTTCTGGATAATATTCTGGATTCAATAGATTACTTTGGGTATATGGGCATTGAACGGGAAATGCGGATTCATCAAAACCGGTTTCTTTAGCCGCCAACAACACCGAATCGATGTAGGCATCTGCAACAAATTCATCCAGTCGGGCATGTAAACTGGGATTGTCTTTTAAATGCCTTTGCAACTGACGCCGTTGCTCTTTAATTGTGAGTTGCCAACTCCGTCCACGAAATGAAGGCTGATAACGCCATTTCAAAAGATGCGCTAACAGGATAGCAAGTCGGTTAATCAACTCGCGCCGTTCACTTGCGCCCATGCTTTCTATCTCCAGCAACATATTTTCAAAATCAACATCAACCCAGGCACCTGATTTAATAAGCTGCGCCTGTTGCTGTGTCCACGCGTAAAAATCTAGCTCATGTAGCGATGCCAGCGTCATGACAGTTACAATCCAGCGATGGAAAAAAACACGTTTTGGGCAATGTACATTGGATATTCCAGAATGACATTCAGCACTTTAAAGTACAAAAGTGCAATTAAGATATAAAAGCCGTAAGGTTCAAGCTGGTTGTATTGCCATGCCAAGCGATGAGGCAATAGCCCTGTCAACATTCGACTACCATCTAGTGGCGGAATCGGTAACAAGTTAATCAAAGCCAACACCAAATTAATCGAAATACCGGCAATACCCATATAAATCAATGGTAACGAAATAGCTTCTACGCCGATAGTGACACCCAGTCGCGCCAGTAACGCCCATGCCGTTGCCATAAGCAAGTTGGCAATTGGTCCAGCAGCGGCAACGATGGCCATATCATGCAACGGTTTTTTAAAATTTCTGGCATCCACCGGCACCGGTTTTGCCCAGCCGAAAATAAAGCCTGTCCCGGTAATCAGCAATAAGCCCGGCAAAATAACGGTTCCAAACCAATCAATATGTTTAAGAGGGTTCAGGGTTAAGCGCCCTTGCGATGAGGCCGTATTATCGCCATATTTTTTCGCCACCCAACCATGGGCGACTTCATGCACGGTAATTGCAAAAATAACCGGCAATATCCAGACAATGATGCGTTGTATCAGCGTCAGATCATTCATCATAGCGAGTGTCTCCTTGAGTCAGCATATCGGCAATACCCTTGCCTTGTCTGATAATTGTTGGACTATTATTGGTAAATTCAATTACCGTGGTGGGTTCAAATTCGATAATGCCGGCATCGATTACCAAATCCAGCTCGTGATCCAGTTTTTCCCTGATGTCATAAGGATCACTTAAAGAATCACTGTCACCGGGCAAGATTAACGTGGCACTAAGCAACGCTTCTTCAAGCTCCCGCACCAGCAAATGCGCAACGGCATGATCCGGAATGCGGATGCCGATGGTTTTTTTCTTGGGATGCTGCAAGCGGCGGGGCACTTCTTTCGTCGCTTCCAAAATAAAAGTGAACGCACCGGGTGTTAATGCCTTAATCAACCGAAAAGCATCATTGCCTATTTTGGTAAAAGTGGATACTTGCGCCAGGTCTTTACAGACCAGCGTAAAGTCGTGTTTATCGTCCAACTGTCTGATACGGCGGATTTTATCCATCGCCTGCTTATCGCCAATATGGCAAGCAAGCGCATAAGAAGAATCCGTCGGATAAGCAATAACGCCGCCTTGTCGGATGATGTCCACCGCACGATGAATTAATCGCAGTTGCGGATTTTCAGGATGAATTTCAATAAATTGAGCCATAATTTTGCGGTAGGTTGTGAGGGGCGCGATTATACCGCACATCCCGATCGGCTTGCAGTCTCCTTGCATTAGAATAGTCGTTGGTTACCTTTTGCCGTCTCATTAGTTATTTGCGTAAACGTAGCTCAGCAACCGTTGGCAATGAGCGTTCATTACCGACTGATCATAACGACCGTCGAAAAAACCGGCAAATAACGGGATTTCTTTGCCAGAGGTCAATCTCACAACAAGCTGATATGAAATACACCCCCCTTCATTGTCACCAACCTCATCAACGTAAATATCAGTTATCTCATTAAAATTAATGTGTTTTGAGCTTTTTCCAAAACGGTTTTTGTGCTCAAAAATAATGCGTTGTGCGTTAGGATCAACCGTTACCCTCTGCTTACCTCCCAAAAGCAGGGTTCCCAAACCAGCCACTAATAACAATAAACCAAGCAGAAAAGCAGCTGTTGTTTCGGTTGACCCATCACCTATGTATAAAGAAACTAAAGTGAGCAACAAACCAATCACGATTATTACGATTGCACTCACTGTTTGCGCTACACAATTACTAACAGTTACCCATTGGTCAGAAGCTGAATTCATAACGCCTCAATACTATCTAACATAGATTGTTACCTACCACATTTTGAGGAAACCTATGGGGAAGTCGAAAATATCAGCTGATCTGTAGCAAAACCGAATTTTTTTGCCTTATCAATCAAGGTATTCAAGGTTTCTTTAGGTAGTCGCGGTGTTCTGGATAAAATCCAAAAATAGGATTTATCAGGACCTGCAACCATTGAATAGGCGTAGTTTTTCTTATCCAGATCGATAATGTTATACCCCCCATAAAAAGGACCGAAAAAGGAGACTTTTAACCTGCCCTTATCGGGTTGTTCAACAAAATAGGCTTTACCTTCGGCTTGTTTCCATTCGCCATTTTTACTATTCCAGCCTTGGTTGATGACATCA
>CANNKH010000131.1 GCA_947504985.1 Methylococcaceae bacterium
GAATTGCCCAATCCGCCGCTAACCAATGGATGAAAAATATCACGCAAAGGATCAGCGCCAAACCTCCATTTAAACGCTGCCGTAATGAGGTCATTTTATTTTACCAAACACATAGCCCTGACCACGTCGCGTGGTAATCAGGTCTTTGCCTAGTTTACGACGCAAGCGGTTGATATAGACTTCAATAACATTGCTATCGGGGTCGCTTTCATATTCGTAAATATGCTCACTGATTTGATTTTTACTCAAAATTTTCCCTGGATGCAGCATTAAATAACGCAATAACCTAAATTCAATAGCCGTTAATTCCAGTTGTTGCTGTCCATCAATACTTACCGTTTGCTGCTCTTCATTTAATACGACGCCATAGGTATCAAGTTCCGGTTTGTTATGACCATGAAAACGTTTCAACAACGCTTGAATGCGCACCAAAAGTTCTTGAATATGAAAAGGTTTACCTAAATAATCATCCGCGCCCGCTTTAAAGCCATCGACTTTTTCGTGCCAGGAATCACGCGCGGTAAGTACAATCACAGGCACGTTATTATTGGCTTGACGCCAAAGTTTTAATACCTCTAAACCGGATAGCTTTGGTAAACCTAAGTCAAGAATGACGATATCGTAGTTTTCGGTCATGCCTAAAAACTCGCCTTGTTCACCGTCCATGACGGCATCCACGACATAGCCGGCATGGGCTAAATCAATCTTCAATGAACGGGACAAATCAGGATCGTCTTCTACTAGCAGTAGCCGCATTTTGTTAAGTCTCCCAAAAGCGGGTTATCGTAACGACAGGATACTGTTTTCTGCACTAACAGATTCGGGGTAAAGGATCGTCTTCTAATTCTTCCAAAATACGCTCGCCGCCTAGTTTTGTTTCTAGTATTACTCGCGCAGAGCCGCTATTGACCGTGCCAATAATCGCGGCATCGGCATAACCTAGACTTTGTAGTGTATTTAGTGCAAGTTCAGCATTGAGCGGATCAAAAACGGCGACCACGCGGCCTTCAGAAGCCAGATACATCGGATCGTAGCCTAAGATGTCACATACCGTGCGTACCGGATCAAGCACCGGAATGCGGGTTTCGTTTAAACGTACAGAGAGTCCTGCCGCATAGGCGATTTCGTGCGCAACGGTAGCAATACCCCCACGGGTAGGGTCGCGCATAAAGCGCAAGCCAGGTATTTGGATGAGTGCTTGGGTAATAGGCAAAACACTCGCTGAATCAGATTTAAGCTCGCCAGACAAGCCAAATTGCTCCCGCGCCAGCAAGACAGCGGTGCCGTGATCGCCCACTGAACCGCTGAGTAAAACCACATCACCCGAACGAATTTGGTCAATACCAAGCAGTAAATCTGTGGGGCGCACACCGATGCCGGTCATGGCAAAGTAGATGCCGCCTCCCTGTCCTCGACGCAGTACTTTGGTGTCACCCGCCACGACCTGAACGTGACTGTCTCGACATGCCTGAGCCATGCTTTCCAGAACGCGATCAAGCAAGGCTATTTCTAATCCTTCCTCAATAAAGGCGCTGAGTGTCAGATACAGCGGCGTGGCGCCAGAGACTGCCAGATCGTTTACGGTGCCATGTACGGCAAGGCTGCCAATATTCCCACCGGGAAATTCTAAAGGCTCAACGGTAAAGCCATCAGTGGTCACCATAAGCTCGCCTGAATCCACCTTAAAAGGTAACTGCGCTGCATCAACGCGGGTGTCCAGTAATTCATTGCCAAGATGGTGGGCAAATAAGGTGTCGATGAGTTCGCGCATGAGGCGACCCCCATTGCCATGCGCGAGAGCGATATGGGTATCCGTGAAGTGACGAGGTGTATTCATGGTTATTGATATTTTTGAGTGTTAAGAAAATCGGCTGGTTAGATGACCTGATGGACGGCTAGTCCTTTAAAGTAAACGACATCCAGGTCTTGTCGTCAAGTAAAGAAACCTTTGCAAGTCTAGCAAGATTAGATACGAACGGCTTTAGTAGATACCCGTTTGTGAGCCACTTATCACATTAATAAAAAAGCCTTAATTTGCGGCCTGTTTTTAAGTTTGAATTTATATTGGGGTGTTATAACAAGCTTAAATTTTATAAGGTATTAAGTCATGTTGAATAAAACATTAGTTCTCGGTATTGGCAATCCACTCATGCAAGATGATGGTGTTGGCGTTTATGTCGTGCAACGCCTGAAGGCTGATTTCCCAGATTATCCTCATGTCGAGTTCATAGATGGCGGGACACTCAGTTTTTCATTGATCGGTGAAATCGAGGCCGTTAGCAACCTGATTGTCATCGATGCGGCTCAACTAGACGCCGAACCGGGAACCGTGAAAACTTTTCACGGTGAGGACATGGATCGTTTGCTAGGTCGGCAAAAAAATTCCAGTGTACATGACATTACGTTGATTGATCTGATGTCAATCGCCCTTCTAACAGACCGACTACCAGTAAAACGTGCCTTGATAGGTATTCAGCCTGGCATTATCGATTGGTGTACAGAACCGACTTCAGCGGTTAAGCAGGCGATTCCTAAGGCATGTCACCTCACTTTGGAGCTACTAGAACAATGGCGCATCTAACTACTTTTGCCAATATTCCCATCAAGGTTGTTTGTGGTGCTCAACCGGATGGCTTGGCTATAACAAAGACCCTTTTGCACGAGATTCATGCCTTGCTGAAAACGCTGCTGGAGACGGGTCAAAAGGGAACGCTTGACTTGCGGGCGTTACCTGCATTGGGCGAGGACGGTTATCAATTTCTTAAAGAACAACTGGGGTTAGGCGAAATCAGTGCTCGGTTACAAAGTTTTGGCCGTTCAGAAATTCAGGAAACCGCTTATTCCGGCATCTGGTGGGTTACGCATTACAACCAGGATGACGCTATTTTGACCGAAATCATTGAGGTTGATTTTTTGCCTGAGATACTCAAAAGCCCAAAGGAGGACGCGGTTTTGAGCCAGACCAGATTGGAAAAACTTTTAAATGGATTTACACAAAAATAAATACCAGCAACAAAAACGTTGGCAACGGTAATCACCTCGTTGGGGCGACTACTTTATGCCAATATTTATACGAAGATTGGAGGAATGTTATGTCAGATATATCAAAAAAAGCACTAAGAGGCCTCATGGCGACGCAGTTGTCCGAATCTCTCGCCGTGGATGCCCGTGATGAAAGTCCCTCTCTGGAAACGCTAGGAGAGCGGCTAGCAAATGCCGGTGTCAGTCGTCGAAGTTTCATGAAATATTGCATGGGAATATCGGCAATGATGGCGGTGCCCACCTCGCTCATGCCAAAGTTGGTCGAGGCGGCGTTATTAAGCCCAGTTACTTCTGTAGTCTACCTTTCTTTTCAGGAATGTACCGGTTGCTTGGAGTCACTGGTCAACGTATTTCCCAATACCCAATATAGAACGGACTCGATAGAAAATATCATTTTGACGGCGCTCTCACTGGATTATCAGGAAACGCTGATGGCACCATCTGGCGAGCAAGCCGAATTGTCACGCGCACAAGCCATCGCCCGTAAAAACTATATTCTAGTCGTGGATGGTTCAATTCCAGATGATAAGGCAGGCGCGGGATTTTTCGTTCAGTCAGGTAAAACAGGATTGCAACTGTTAAAAGCAGCTGCCACCAATGCGGCATTAGTCGTCTCTGTGGGCACTTGCGCCAGCTTTGGCGGCTTGCCCGCTGCCAAGGGACCAAATGGACTTAGCCCAACACGGGCAATTTCTATAAAAGCCGCACTGAAAAGCTTCGGCGGCACTTATGCCACCAAGAAAGTGGTCAATGTGTCCGGCTGTCCGCCCATTGCTGAAGTGATCGCAGGCACATTAATTTATTGGATACTTAACAAGAAAGCCCCGGAACTGGATTCTAACTTTCGTCCAAAGATGTTCTATGAAGAAACTGTACATGACGAATGCTATCGTGAGGAATTTTTTGAGCGCGGTCTTTTCGTCAATAGCTTTGATGATGAAGGTGCGCGTAAAGGCTATTGCTTACTAAAAATGGGCTGCAAGGGGCCAGTTACGCATAACGCCTGTACCAAACTTAAATGGAATCAGCGTACGGGCTATCCGATGGAAGCCGGTCATGGCTGTCTGGGTTGCTCTGAACCTGGCTTTTGGGACTTTGCAGCAACGCCGGGCCAAGTGGGTTTTTACAAGCCGCTGGACAGAGCCCGTATTGACGATTAACTAAATTTAATTAGCCGCATCTATATATGCGGCAGTAATTAGGAGAAATTTATGGCGACAAACATTGTAATCGATCCAGTCACACGAATTGAAGGCCATCTTCGCATAGAAGCTGAACTTGAGCTTGATGGCAAAACCATCAAGGCGGCGTATAGCAGCAGTACGATGGCGCGGGGTATTGAAATCATTATGCAGGGTCGTGATCCGCGCGATGCCTGTCATATTTCCCAGCGTATCTGCGGCGTTTGTACGGTCGTGCATGGGCTAACCTCGGTCAGAGCGGTGGAAGATGCCCTTGGCGTTCAAGTGCCCGAGAATGCTGAACTTATTCGGAATATGATGATCGGCGCACAATATGTTCACGATCATGTCATGCACTTCTACCACCTGCATGCGCTGGATTGGGTCGATGTGGTTTCTGCTTTAAGTGCAGACGCGCAGTTGACCGCCAATTTGGCGGCAACCAATAATCTAGGCTATGCCCATGATGCGTCAAAAACTTACTTCGATGGCATCAAAGCGAAACTGAAAAACCTGCTCGATAGAGGGCAGCTTGGCTTATTTGCCAACGGCTACTGGGGACATCCTGAGTACAAGCTACCTGCGGAAGGCAATCTGTTAGCGGTTGCTCATTATTTGGAGGCACTGGAATGGGCGCGTGAAGTGGTCAAATTGCACACTATTTTTGGCGGTAAAGATCCGCATCCAAACTTAGTGGTTGGTGGTGTGCCTTGCTCGGTTAGCAGCAATTACAGCCAACAGGTCAGTGAAGATAATGGTGGCACGTCATTGAATCAAGTCAATATGGCGAAAGTAACGGCAATCATCGCTAAAATGAAGGACTTTGTTGATCACGTTTATGTCCCTGATACCGTATTGATCGCCGGTTTTTATAAATCCCAAGGGGAATATAAAGGCTGGGAGAAACGCGGTGGTACCGGCTGGAATTACCTGTGTTACGGCGAGTTTCCAGAAACAGGCATTAGAGATAAGGAGAACTTCCTGATACCACAAGGGGTATTGCAGGGTAATTTGGCTATCCAGCCTTTGGATATGGAACGTAAGGATGAAATTAAGGAATATGTCAGTCGCTCATGGTACAAATACCTAGGGGTTGCCAATAGTGTTGGCTTGCATCCCAGCGAAGGCGAAACCAATCTGGATTATGCCGGTAGAGGTGGCCCGACCCCAGGTACGGGCTATACGCTCAGCAGAGATAGCAGTAAAGGCTACTCGTGGATCAAATCGCCGCGTTGGTACGATAAGCCCATGGAAGTTGGCCCTCTAGCCCATGTTGTGATGATGTACGCGAAAGCGGATCTAAACTCAAATCCAGTGACAGCGGTTGAAAAGGCGCATGCGCAGGCAAAAAAATTGGTAGATGACCTTTGGGTAAATCCCATTAGTGGATTAGGGCTTGCTATTGCCGATATTGACTCAACACTTGGTAGGATTGCGGCGCGAACCATCGAGACTAAAGTCATCGCTGATGCCATGTCGCGCTGGCATGAGCGCCTTTTGAGCAATATAATTGCAGGCAATTTGGCAACCTTCACTACTGATGCGGAAGTCGTTAGACAAAATCCAAGTTTGGCTGGCTTCAAATGGATGGATACCGCGACCTGGAATAAAAATTTATCGTCACTGGTTGGGGTAGGTTTTACCGAAGCACCGCGAGGAGCGCTGGGTCACTGGTTGACGATTGAAAACGGCAAAATTAAAAACTACCAGTGCATTGTCGCGAGTCAGTGGAATGCAGGTCCCAGAGATGCAAACGGCGTTCCTGGCCCTTATGAAAAATCCCTGGTAGGTCACACACTGGCAGATTCCAAGCAACCGTTGGAGATCTTGCGTACAATTCACAGCTTCGACCCTTGTATCGGTTGTGCTGTACATGTTACCGATGCCAATGGCGAAGAATTAATCAAAGTCAATGTTTCAACTACATTAAGGTGATTTTATGAAAGCAAAAACTTCTCTCTCTTTGTTGGGCTTATGTGCTTATGCGTTGTTCTTGCCGGTTGCGCAGGCGCATACCTTCGGCGCTTATGGCGCTGGATTGACCGCTGGTTTGACGCATCCCTTTTTGGGGTTAGACCATTTGCTAGCTATGATTGCTGTTGGCATCTGGGCGGGACAACTTGGTGGACGAGCTATTTGGCTGGTGCCATTTACCTTTGTTAGCGTCATGTCTGCCGCAGCCGCGTTGGGTTCTCTAGGCTTGTCTTTGCCTTTACTGGAGCCAGCGATTGCCAGCTCAGTATTCGTCTTGGGTTTACTTATTGCCGGTTCGGTTCGTTTGCCAATAATAGCAAGTGTTAGCCTGGTAGCTTTGTTTGCACTGTTGCATGGTTACGCGCATGGACTTGAATTACCTCAAGCGGCGTCACCGATTCTTTATGGCGTCGGCTTTGTTTTAGCTACCGCTTTATTGCATGGCCTCGGTATCGTTTTTGCGTGCCGATCTCACCAGTACAAACTGGTTCAACGCGTTATGGGTTATTCGCTGATTGCTGCTAGCGGGTTGCTACTGGTCGCAGCGTAAAGACGTTGCACAAAGCCCTCGGGTATTGTACGTCTGTACAAAATTGAAAACGCGGTATATTTACTAATCGGAAAATCCTATGTGTTTAGCGATTCCCATGCAAATCACCCATATTGATGGGTTTAATGCCCGATGTGCCGCCAAAGGCGTGGTGCGGGAGGTTAGTTTATTTTTGCTACAAGATGAAGCAGTGAAAATTGACGATTACATCCTGATCCACGTTGGTTACGCCATTCAGAAAATTTCCGAAGATGAAGCATTGTCTACTTGGGAGTTACTTGACCAGATGCTATCAGAGGATATCGCCAGTGCATGAGCTTTCGCTTTGCGAAGACTTGATGGAACAGGTGCTGGCGATAGCAAAAGCTAATCACGCCGAAAAAGTAGTTAGCATCATTGTTAGAATTGGACCGCTTTCAGGCATTGAACCGATGCTGTTAGAAAGCGCATTCAGTATTAGTCGGGCAGGTACGCTAGCCGAAGACGCGCAAATGTTGACGGAAATCCTGCCCATACGCGTTCAGTGCAATCGTTGTGGTGCTGAAACTGAAGCCGTTATTAATAATCTTATTTGCTCGAGCTGCGGTGATTTTAATACCAAGCTGCTGAGTGGTGATGAGTTGATTTTGGCTCGCGTCGAATTAGAAACTGCTGACGCGCCACTCATTAATTAATTGGAGTTTAAGTATGTGTAACACCTGTGGCTGTAATGTGACTTCTGGTAACCGTCATCTGTTATTCAATCACACGCACGAACACCCCCATGAAAAACCGGTTACCGCCGTTGCCGTACTAAGTAAGCTGCTTAAGCATAACGATCAACAGGCGCAACTTAACCGCGCCAAGTTGGATGCGCATGGCATATTGGCAATCAATCTAATGTCCTCGCCTGGTTCTGGCAAAACGGCCTTGCTGGAAGCGACCATTCAAAAGCTCAAAGACAAGCTTAGGATAGCGGTGATCGAGGGCGATCTGGAAACTGAAAACGACGCAGATCGTATTAGGGCGCAGGGTGTACCTGCTTACCAAATTACCACAGGAACGGCCTGCCATCTTGATGCCCATTTAACCCAACAGGCTTTGGAACATCTCAATCTTAACGAGATTGACCTGCTGTTTATCGAGAATGTCGGCAATCTGGTGTGTCCTGCCAGTTTCGATTTGGGTCATCATCGTAATGTGAC
>CANNKH010000132.1 GCA_947504985.1 Methylococcaceae bacterium
AATAGTAGCGGTATGTCGTCCGACCGTTCGATTCTCGTTATGTTGAGTGATGTTTCCATGGCAAATGGCAATAGTTTGCCATTATTTCATGAACTGGGGGTGAAATTGAGCGAACGGTGAGTTAGCAGGCTTAGGTTTGCCAACTCGATTGCGGGAAGTTATTGTTGGCCAAATCCTAAGTCAAGTTAAATAACGGTATTTTACAGAATCCCCACACTTTTAATCACACCCGTATCTTAATGCGCCTCATCCCAATTATTGCCGACACCAATATCCACAATTAGCGGAACAGCTAACGATGCGGCTGAACACATTAACTTTCTAATTACCGCCGTACATTCATCCAATTGAGCCTCGGTTATTTCAAATACCAGCTCGTCATGCACCTGCATGATCATTTTTGCGTCAGGTTGTGCATCGTTTAGCCATTGATCCGTGGCGATCATTGCCCGCTTGATAATATCGGCGGCGGTGCCTTGCATTGGCGCGTTAATAGCTGTGCGTTCGGCGTATTGTCGTCTGGCGGCGTTGCGGGATTTAATTTCAGGCAAATACAATCTGCGACCAAACAGGGTTTCGACATAACCCTGCTCGCGAGCGACTTCACGAGTAACATCCATGTAGTTTTTAACGCCGGGATAACGGGCAAAATATAAATCGATGTAGGCTTGTGCTTGACTTCGGGTTATCCCTAATTGTTGAGCCAAACCAAAGGATGACATGCCATAAATCAAGCCAAAATTGATGGCTTTGGCAGAACGGCGCAAATCGTTGGTGACTTGTTCGGGCGCAACACCGAAGACTTCTGCTGCTGTCGCTCTATGGATATCTTGCCCTGCACCGAAGGCTTTCAGCAAACCGGCATCCGCTGATAAATGCGCCATGATGCGCAGCTCAATCTGTGAATAATCAGCGGCAACGATTTTATAATTTGGTGGGGCAATAAAGGCCTGGCGGATTTTACGACCTTCTTCACTGCGTATCGGGATGTTTTGTAAATTTGGGTCTGACGATGACAACCGTCCGGTTGCAGCAACAGCCTGGTGGTACGAGGTATGGATGCGTCCAGTATTATCGTCAACCTGCAACGGCAGTTTATCGGTATAGGTCGATTTCAGTTTGCTTAAACTGCGGTGTTCCAATATCAGCTTGGGTAACGGATAGTCCAGTGCCAATTCCTGTAAAACTGATTCTTCGGTGGAGGGCTGACCCTTGGGCGTTTTTTTCAGCACAGGGATTTGCAATTGATCGTAAAGAATATTCTGAATTTGCTTAGGCGATCCCAAATTGAAAGCATGTCCGGCAAGATCGTGAGCATGTTGTTCAATAGCAACAATATGACCGGAAAGTTCGAGACTTTGCTGTGCCAACATCGCCGTGTCGATTAATACGCCGTTGCGTTCAATGCGAACCAATACGCTAATTAATGGAATTTCCAGCGCTGAATATAATTGGTATAGCCTTGGCTGAGATTTAAGTTTTGCCTGCAATACCTGATGCAACTGCAAAGTAATCTCCGCATCTTCGGCAGCATAAGGCGTCGCTTGTTCCAGCGGCACTTCGTCAAAACCAATCTGTTTGACACCTTTACCGGCGACATCTTCGTAATGGATGGTTTGTAAGCCTAGATAGGTTTTGGCGAGGTCATCCATATTGTGTTTAGTCGCGGTACTGTCTAACACATAAGACGCTAGCATCGTGTCATGTGCAATACCACGCAGTGTGATGCCGTGATTAGCTAACACATGGCTGTCATATTTCAAGTTTTGCCCCAGTTTAGCTTGATTAGGATTCTCTAGTAAGGGGCGAAGTTTTTCCAGTATTTCAGTACGGTCGAGTTGTGCAGGTACACCAGGATAGTTATGTGCTAAGGGCAGGTAAGCGGCTTTTCCTATTTCAATAGCAAAAGATACCCCGACTATTTGCGCTTTGCTGTAATCCAGACTGGTGGTTTCTGTGTCGAATGCAAACAGCGCCGTGTTTTCAAGTTTGTTAAGCCAAACATTGAAATGCGGCTCCGTCAGGATGGTTTCATATTCGGGTTCGATAGCCACCGATTTTTGCTCAATAACAACCGGTTTTGATTCAATCGCGTTATCCAATGCCTTCAGCCAGGATGAAAATCCCAGTTCGGATAATATGCTTTTCAGTTCTGCTTTATCGGCAGCTTGCTGTTTTAAGTCTTCCATGTCGTAAGGCAAATCCAGATCACATTGAATGGTTGTGAGCTGCTTTGATAAGGGTAACTGAGCGATACTGGTACGCAGATTTTCGCCTATTTTGCCTTTGATTTTATCAGCATGGGCGATTAGATTATCTAACGTACCGTATTCTGCCAGCCATTTTGCTGCGGTCTTTGGGCCAACTTTAGGCACACCAGGAATGTTATCAACGGTATCGCCGATCAGTGCCAGATAATCGACAATCTGGTCGGGGTGGACACCGAACTTGTCGATAACCCCTTGGACATCCATACGCGTATCCGACATCGTGTTTTCCAGAATAATCTGCCCATTAACCAGCTGCGCCATATCCTTGTCTCCGGTAGAAATGATGACATCATAACCTTGCTGTGCAGCGTGCTTTGCCAAGACGCCCAGTACATCGTCGGCTTCAATGCCGGATTCGATAATTAACGGCAAACCCATCGCTCGGATTAGCCGGTGCAAGGGTTCTATTTGTACGCGCAAATCATCGGGCATCGGGGGGCGGTGCGCCTTGTATTGGTCATAAAGGTCATTGCGGAAAGTTTTGCCCGGCGCATCAAAGACCACGGTGATGTAGTCGCTGTGATACTCGGCAATCAACTTGCGCAACATATTGGTCACACCGTGGATGGCATTGGTGGGTAAGCCTTGGGGACTCGTCAGTGGCGGAATGGCATGGTAGGCACGGAATAAAAACGATGAGCCATCGACTAGGATCAGGCGGTTTGGGGTTTGTTGCGACATAAGGGTAAGGAATGGGAAGCAGAAATAAAAAGTAGTATCACTTTAACCGGTTAGCTTATTCCGCGCCAGCAAACCACCGCAAGGTACATTTTCAATAACCATCAAGTCTACCTACAAGACATAAAAAACCAGCCAAGAACTCTGGTCAGGGTCAGATCAAGGCGTATTGCTAGCGCGCCTTACGGATTAACCATAACGCTATTGCGTCAACCGAAGTAGAGCAACAACTAAGCCACCAACGGCCAATAACGTGCCAAATCCCCAACGCATCAATAACTTAATCTCATGATGTAGCCCCATAATCTCTTGATGCTGTTGTTCAAACCGTTTATCAACCTGCTCAAAGCGTTTATCGACCTGCTCAAAACGTTTCTCGACTTGGTCAAAGCGCTTATTCATGTCGTGGTGCATTTGTTCAAAGCGTTTATCGACTTGTTCAAAGCGTTTTTCCATTTGCTTAAAGCCTTCCGTCATCAATTCGCGCTGATGCTTTAATTCTTCCTCCACGCGAATAGTGCGTTCACGCAAGTCCAGCTCGTAACGCACATTGGCATTTAAGGCTTCTGGTGTTTCTGACAGTGTTTTTTTAATCAGCCACTGAATTTGCTCAATATCTTCCTGTGCCAATGCCATATTTACCTACCTTTTTGTTTGTTTAACAGCGACTTGAAACACTAAAACAGGGGCAAAGTATAGCACAATTGAAAATGGTAGCCCGAGTCGTCGCGACGTTTCGCGCCAGCAAACCGCAGCAAGATATTAGCGCCAATCCCCTTTACAACGAATCCGCTTTACGGGTTACGCTACGTTAACCCGCAATATTGTTGACTTAAGCCGTTCGCTGAGCGGAGTCGAAGCGGACAACCAGTTTGGCTTCTGGCTTCGACTTCGCTCAGCCAGCGGTTGTTTTGGGTTTATCATCGTTAAGTCAACAGTATTGACGTTAACCCGACCATAGCTACCAAATATGGGGCTTAAACTTTGCGTCATTACGAATAATCAAATGATCACCCGATTGCGAAATCACAAACAGACCCTTACGATACGCATAATGCGCAACATTATCCGGCAACACCATAGCCGCTACCGCTCCCATCACCTTTTTTTCCGCATAGGTCGGCAACATTTTTTTTAGCTTATCTAACGTCATCAAATGCTGATTGACATCATCGATACTGAGCATACTTTTACACTCAATCGCCACCACATCGGTCGTGTTGACCACCAGCAAATCAATTTCAATATCCTCCCCACCTCGACTGGCTTCTATGCCATGATGCACCTCATGAACATCAATCTTTTGTTCACGAAACAAGCGCACGGCAGCAGGTCGCACCATTTCTTCCACAAAATCACCTAAGCGATTACCCAACCGCCCAATAGACTCGTTTACGGCCTTAATTTCTCGGCTAGTTTCCTGAAATTTACGATCGGTTTCTTTCTGACTTAGAAACAATTCTTTCATTAACAGGTTGGTTTCTTGAAAAAGTCTTAAAATATCATCATAAGTCGGTTGGCTGGTATTCATCGTACTCACACTCCATAAAAATTTATAAGTACATTGTAGAGCGTGGCAGACGGTTTTGCCCACCGTTCCGCAGCCACGCCATTATTCCACAAAACCATCTGGTATAAAAAAACCGCCCCCAGTTTCCCAAGGGCGGTTGTTGTTTTGCATGACATCAAGGCAGAAACGGTGGGCAGAACAGCGTTGCCCACCCGGCTTATTGCGGTGGATTGCTAGCGCGAATCCCCTTACGGGTTAAGCAGGGAAAAAAGCCTTGAGAATTAGGGTCAGAATGCCGCCCAATACCAAACCTACCATCCACTTAACCACCAGTAATTCGCGTTCGAGACGATTAATGTCTGATTTTGTCGCTAATTGCGAATCCATCGCTTCAGAAAAAGCAATCACTAACGCCTCAGCCTCTGCTTTAGCCTGTGCTTCAGGAACACCGCCAGACTTGAGTTTTTCAACAAATTTTAACGTGTCAAAAGTAATTGTTGCCATAACAGTCTCCAATAAAGCCAAAGTTTACAATTTTTGAAGTATAGCACAATAAAAAACCGCCCCAGTTTCCCAACGGCGGTTTTCAGCAATTCTCATTATGGAAAGTAATTTAAATTCAATTAGATAAAGTTAATATATGTAACTTCTCATTAGTCACAGGCAACACCTTAGTGTCGTAGGGCGGTTTCGCGCCAGCAAACCGCCGCAAGGTACCCCCTCAAAAACAATCAAGCCTACCCACAAAACATAAAAAAACCCTGCCAAGACATTCCGGGCAGGGTTAAGGTGTAAGGCTTATTGCGGTGGATTGCTAGCGCGAATCCATCTTACAACGAATCCGCCTTACGGGTTAAAATCATCCTATTACCGTGCTTGCAATAATAGCGGATTGAAAACAGTAGGGTGGTTTCGCGCAGCAAACCACCTTAGATAAGCTCCATAGCCTTGTATATCAGAACTGGCAGCCGTTAAATAGCCAATAACATTCACTAATTGCACTAAACTTACCAAGACAGAATTCCTTTGAGGAAATAACGCCATGAAAATCAAACTATTCTTGTTGTTGTTACTATTATTTACTGATGCCGCCTTTGCTACGCCTACCACACCGACCAGCGATTTTATTGACAATCATGACGGCACGGTGACGCATAAAACCACTGGGCTAACATGGATGCGTTGTGCAATGGGGCAAACGTGGAAGGGTTCCAAGTGTTCAGGGATAGCCAGCCTTTATACTTACGCTAAAGCAAAAATATTAACCACCACCTTTGCAGGTTTGAGCGATTGGCGATTACCGAATATCGCCGAATTACATACCATTGTGGAGCGCGAAAATCTTAGTCCTGCGATTAACACTGCCGTGTTTCCCAACGTTAGTAACGAGTCTTGGTCATCTACGCCCTTGGTTCGATACAGTTTCGGTGCGTGGTTCGTCAATTTCAATATTGGTTATGACAGCTTAGACTACAATCATAGCAGTTACAGCGTTCGGCTCGTGCGCGGCGGACAGCAGACGTTTGATTCTTTGCCTTATACTACCCCAACCAGCGATTTTACCGATCATCGAGATGGTACCGTTACCCATCAACGTACCGGTTTAATGTGGCAACGTTGTGCTGTCGGTCAAGTATGGATAGGTTCGACGTGTTCAGGGACAACCAAAAACTATACTTACGCTAAGGCAAAGCTGTTAACTACTGATTTTGCAGGTTTTAGCGATTGGCGACTACCGAATCAAAATGAATTATTAAGTATCGTCGAATATGGTTCTGATGATCCCGCTATTAATAGCGATATATTTCCGAACACTGTAAGTCGTTGGTTTTGGTCGTCTTCACCCTATGTTAATAACAGCAACTATGCGTGGGGCGTCTACTTCAGTTATGGTGCTGGCTCGTACAGCAAGAAGTACGGCGGCAGTGTTCGGCTTGTGCGCAAAGATCGACTGATGGTGCTTTTCCAGATATTGCCATCTCAATTAATGCCTCCACCAATATTGTTCAGTTAAAGTAGAACATTACCTACACGGCCACCATGACCAATCACGGCTCAGCGGCAGCCACCAACGCGGCCTTGACTTTTTACTTTCCTCTACAGCAAACAACGTATGTCACCGTAGCATCGGGTTGTGTGTCCAATGCTCAAGGTGATCGTTGCAGCGTGCCCCATTTGGCAGCTGGCGAAAGTCTGACGAAAGCTATCACCGTTAATTATGCCCAGCCCGGTGCGTTAAATATTGTGGGTTTGGCGGTAAGCGATAGCGGCGCAAGTGATGACCACCATTACGCAGTAATTGAGTTGTGGGCTACGCATTTTTGCCCACTCTTCCTTCTTTTAAGGAAATAACGCCATGAAAACCAAACTGCTTTTGTTACTACTATTTACTAATGCCACCTTTGCTACACCTACCACACCGACTAGGGATTTTACTGACAACAACAATGGCACGGTGACGCATAAAACCACCGGGCTGATGTGGATGCGCTGTGCGAAGGGGCAAAATTGGACGGGTTCAGATTGTATCGGTAAAGCCAAACGCTATACCTACGCTGAGGCAACAGCGATAAAAAACAGCTTTGCCGGTTTTAGCGATTGGCGACTACCGAATATCGTTGAATTACAGACCATTGTAGAACGAAAAAATATTAGTCCGGCCATTAACGCCATAGCGTTTCCTAATGCCACCAACGATTGGTTTTGGTCGTCTTCGTTCTCTGCCAGCAATAGTAACGACGCGTGGATTGTCAACTTCGACACTGGTCACGGCAATCTCATCAACAAGAACTACGACAGCGCTGTTCGGCTCGTGCGCGGCGGAAAATGGGCTTTTGGTGCTTTGCCTTATACCACCCCAACCAGTGATTTCATCGACTATCAAAATGGTACAGTCACCCATAAACGTACTTGCCTAATGTGGCAACGGTGTCTTGTTGGGCAAACTTGGATAGATTCAAGGTGTTCGGGGGCGATCAAACGCTATACTTACGCTAGGGCAACGGCGTTAACTTCCAGCTTTGCTGGTTTTAGTGATTGGCGTCTCCCCAATCAAAATGAACTGTTAAGTATCGTCGAATACGGTGCTTATAGCCCCGCCATTAATAACGCCATGTTTCCTAGTAGTCGTAACCGTCAGCTCTGGTCGTCTTCATCCAATGCTGGCAATAGTGGCTACGCGTGGATCGTCGACTTCTATTATGGTGAAGGCAGCGACTACAACAAGCACAAGGATAATGGGGTTCGGCTCGTGCGCGGAAGACAGTGTAATTTTAGTGTCGTAGGGCGGTTTCGCGCCAGCAAACCGCCGCAAGATACCCCCTCAAAAACAATCAAGCCTACCCACAAAAAATAAAAAACCCCTGCCAAGACATTCTGGGCAGGGTTAAGGTGCAAGGCTTATTGCGGTGGATTGCTAGCGCGAATCCACCTTACAACGAATCCGCCTTACGG
>CANNKH010000133.1 GCA_947504985.1 Methylococcaceae bacterium
AACGACGATGAAATGTCGCAATGGGATCAGAAATTTAAAACATTGATCACGGGTATAGGGAGCTTGCGCAATCAATACACCGCGCTGATCTCTTCAGCATCCGAGCGCAATATCTATGCTGAATTTTCTAGCGGCTTTGAAGAATATATTGCCGCAAGCAAGCAAACCACTGGCTTTATTCGCAATAAAGAACAGGCAAAAGCCAATCTTCAGCTCAAACAGAGCGGGATACTGTTTACCGACTTTCGTTCATTATTAGCAGATTTGGTTTATCTCAACCAACATGGCGGAATTAACAATAGCCGGACCGTTGATGCTGCGCTGCAATCATTAAAAATTATTACGATAGGTGGCGAAGTTTTTAATTTGCTGCTACTCACTATTATCGCGTTATTAGTACAATCCTGGTTATTAGATGAACCATTAAGCCATGCTGATGGCGAAAATTATCGTCCAACACTAACGATTAAATTGAAATTACGCCTAGCCTTTTTAGGCATGGTTGCAACCTTTATTCTCTTCAGTTTGCTAATTAACGGGTTAATGCAAGCAATGAATGAGCAATCTCGCGAGCTTGAAAAAAATTGGGTGCCCAGCATCATTGTTATCAACTCGCTCAACACCATGATTAGCGATTATCGCAATGCCGAAGTGCAACAACTTGCAACAACTAACGAGATGGGCAAACTGCTGTGGGATAAAAAAATTAAACGGCTAGCTAAAAAAATGGCTCAGGCCAGAGAATTTTACCAATCGCTGATTGCTTCGGAAGAAGATCGCAGTATTTATCAAAATGTTTCTGATAAATTCGATAATTATTTGAGCAAAAGTGAGGCGATGCTCACCTTATCTCGAAACAATGACATTGATAAAGCTAAAGCAGAGTTACAGCACAACCGCATCCAATATTATGCCCTCACGGCTGATTTGCTTAAATTGGTAGATTTGAATTCTATAGGTGGAATGCGCTCGGCACATTTGAGTCAGCGCATCTTTGACGAAGCGCAACAAACTATTTTTTCTGTGGTCCTGGCTATTTTTATGCTTGCTATTTTGTTCATGATTATTTTTGACAAAAACATTTCAGTCGCCTTACAACGCTTAACCGCCATGATGCTACGTTTGGCAGAAGGCAGCATTAATAACGTAGGCGGTGGTGACATTAACAAACGACAAGATGAAATCGGGCAAATGGCTAACGCGCTGTCAGTGGTAACCCAAACCCTGCAAACACTAGCCAGCGATGCAATCGAACTGAGCGATGCCGCTCAATCAGGTGTTTTATCGGCGCGTGTCGATGCAAAACGTCATCCCGGCGAATTTGGCAGAATCGTTGCCGGGATGAACTCATTAATCCAAGTGCTTAGCCAGCCGCTGGCAGAGGTCGCACAAATTATGCAAAATGTGGCGCTTGGCGACTTGGATAGCCGTATGACGGGCGATTATGAAGGCGAATTGCGTATTTTAAAAACTAACGTTAATCGCAGTCTGGATGCCTTGGTTAATTTATTGACTGAATTAAGCACCTTAATGGAACACATGGCGCATGCCGATTTAACACAAACGCTGGACGGCAATTATCAAGGTGAATTTTCTGTACTAAAAGCCAACACCAACCAAACCATTGCCCAATTAATTACGATTTTGAGAGAAATTATTGATAGCACCTCGCAATCAGCGGTAGCAATTACCCAAACTTCTGAGTCATCAAAATATGTAGCTGAAGAATCAGCACGACAGATGCTGGCGTTAGAAAATGTGTTTGGCACGATTGAAGAAACGGCGATTTCAGTGGATGAAGTTGCTAAAAAAACCAAGGAAAGTAGCGAGTTAGCCTCTGCTACCGCCAGTTCTGCTAAACAGGGTCAGCTTCAGCTAAATAAATTAATTGAACTCATTCAACACATTGACGCTGAATACGGACGCATTGAAAAAATTACTGATGAAATTACCCGTATCGCTGACAAAACCCATTTGTTATCACTAAATGCAGGCTTAGAAGCCATGCGAGCCGGCGATCATGGCCTAGGCTTTGGTTTTGTCGCCCAACAAATTGGTCAGTTAGCCGAAGAAGTGAGTGTTTCAGCACGCGATATTGGCGGTGTGATCAACAGCTCTGGCCAGAAAATCCGCTTGGGGGTTCATGCAATGCAAGAAACACAAGTGGCCATGGAACAAATTGCCGAAGACGCGCAAACCAGTCAACACAATGTTGAACACATTTCCGTGGCGATAGTACAACAATCTGCCGCTGTTAAATTGCTAACGGAGCGCGTCAATGAAATACGCGCAAGCAGTGAGGCCAGCGCCGCCGCATCAGAAGAAATCAGTACCACCATGATCCATTTGGCAGAAACGGTTAGAGATACCGCCGCTTATGCAAAACGTTTCAAATTAGTTGAGGACTGAAATGAATTCACCCGCTCCTGAACATTCAGAACCGGTACTAAAAAAACTCCTACTGCCGTTATTTTTAAGCCTATTTCTTGGCTGGTTTATTTTCTACGGTAACGAAGCCTATCAAATCATGGGCTTGGCAGCTTTAGAAAGCACCATCGTTATTTTTGGCTATGCCTTGGGTATTGCTGAATTTTTGGCGCTTGCGCTTTTAGTACAGCGTACTGTCCAGCTGATTATTCTTGACCGCTTAATTACCAAAGCGTTAGGCGCGCCGGTACCGCGTTTACTGTCACAAATATCGTCATTCATCATTTACGCTTTAGCGATAGCGGCGATTGTCGGCGTAGTTTTCAAAAAAGACTTAACCGTAGTGATGGCAACCTTTGGTGGCGCCAGCATTGTGATCGGCTTGGCGTTGCAAGGGATGATTCGGGATTTGTTTGCCGGTCTGACGATCAATTTAGACCGCTCGATTAACATTGGCGATTTTATTTGTATCAATAAAGGCCTAAACATTGAAGGGGAGGTTCGAGAAATTAGCTGGCGCACCACGCAAATTATCGATTCAAAAGGTAATTTAATTATCGTACCCAATAATCAAATGTCCTCCAGCGTAATTACCAATTATTCCGCGCCTGAAGCGTATTTTGAAGTTGAAGCGGTCGTGACTTTGGATATTGCCTTTCCTGTTGAAAAGGCAATGTTCCTCCTGCAAACCGCCGCCATGGAGGCAATGCCGTTGTTTTCGCCAGCGAATGCGCCCGTGCCGGCAGTGAGAGTTCGTGCCATTACTTTACAAGGCGTTGAATATCAAATTGTTTTCTTTCCTACCTTTAAAACACGGACACGCAGTAAAAACGTCGTGCAACAGCAAGTCCTACGTCATTTGCACTTTGCCGGATTAATGCCCGCCCGCGAAAAATGTGATCAGTATGATTTATCCGGTGCCGACACTAATAATGCAAATACCGTACCTCATCTGGCTCAGTTACTTGGCGAGACGGTTTTATTTCAAGATTTGGCATTACCTGAATTGCAATTACTTGCCGACGCCGCAGAAATACGGCAATTACCGGCGGCAACGGTTGTTGTTCAAGGCGGGGAAATGGCAAACTTTATGTTTTTAGTGATAGAAGGGCTGTTAGTCTCGGAAGAGTGGCGTAAAAAAGTAGGTAAAAAATCTGCCATAGCAGATACCATTTTAGGCCCAGGCAGTTTAGTCAACAGTACCGCGATGTTGGCGGGTGGTACAGGTGACGCCACGATACGAACGAAAACGCCAGCGCTGCTCTGCGAGATTAATTATGCCGCCATCGAAAAGCTTTTTTTGCATAAACCAGATGCAGGACGCTATTTAAGCCAACGAGTTGCTAAACAAATAAGCCATAACCTGAGCCACAATTTACCAGGTCATTACCAACCTAATCAAACGCTCGATGAGGCCGAGCTAAGCGCCGTGATCTTTAAAAACTTACGTCGCTCATTTGCTCATTTGAAATTAATCTAAAGCGCATGAAATAACTTATACAAACGCATTCAGTGCAGATTTTTTTCATGCTCATTCCTTAGCTATCGAAGATAGCTTGCACCTTGGCAAAAAATACTGATTAATATTCGCCAAATTCTCTTGTTCAGTCATTAACAACCGCATGACCACTATTAAACCCGATACTCATTTCATCAATAAAATGGCCGTACACCACTTAGGCCTACAACACTATGAAGCCGTCTGGCGTGATATGCAGGGCTTTACCCAGCAGCGCCACCCAGAAACACCCGATGAAATCTGGGTAGTTGAACATCATCCGGTCTACACGTTGGGTTTAATCGGCAAACAAGAACATATTCTAAAAACCACAACTATTCCGGTGATAAACACAGATCGTGGCGGACAGGTCACTTATCACGGCCCAGGGCAATTAGTGATTTACACCTTGCTGGATATTCAGCGTCTACAAATCAATATCAGGCAGTTAGTGACCATTTTAGAGCAGGCAATGATCGGTGTTTTAGCCCAGTATGGCATAATGGCCGTTTCCAGAGCGGATGCTCCGGGGGTTTATGTGCAAGGCAAAAAAATCGGCTCGATTGGCCTAAGAATAAAAAAAAATGCGAGCTATCATGGTCTGAGCCTTAATAATGCAATGGATTTGCAGCCATTCAAATACATCAACCCTTGCGGTTATTCAGATCTTGAAGTGACCCAATTGGCTGATCTTGGTGTCATCATCAACACACCTGAACTCGCCCTCCTTGTTGTCCACGCAATTACTACGGCATTACATCCATGACTTATCAAGCCCCTTCCCGTTCCACACCAGCATCTCACCAACGCAGTACCGAAAAACTCGCGCGTATCCCGATTAAAGTTGAGCAACCTGAAACTAGGCTACGCAAACCAGACTGGATACGCATCAAGCTCTCGGCAAGTGACGAAATCACACGCATCAAGCAATTAATGCGCGAACATAAACTGCATACGGTTTGCGAAGAAGCCGCCTGCCCCAATTTAGCGGAATGTTTCCAGCACGGCACCGCAACCTTCATGATTATGGGGGATTTATGTACCCGCCGCTGTCCGTTTTGTGATGTCGCACACGGTAAACCACTACCGCTGGATAGCCATGAGCCGCAACATCTGGCTGAAGCGATCCAAGCAATGGCGTTAAAATATGTCGTCATTACTTCCGTTGATCGTGATGATTTGCGTGATGGCGGCGCTGGACATTTTACTGAGTGCATCAAAAAAATTCGAGAACTCACCCCGGCTACCAAAATAGAAATTCTTGTCCCGGATTTTCGTGGTCGTGTTGAAAAAGCCATCGACTTATTGGCGCAACAACCTTGTGATGTGTTTAATCATAATCTTGAAACAGTACCCAGACTTTATAAACAGGTGCGTCCGGGATCGGATTACTTAGGCTCGTTGGATTTATTGCGCCGGTTTAACTTGACGCAACCCCTTGTTCCAACAAAATCCGGTTTGATGCTAGGCGTTGGTGAAACAACCGAAGAAGTCCATCAAGTCATGAAAGATTTACTAGCCCAAGGCTGTTCAATGCTGACACTAGGGCAATATTTACAACCGAGCAAAGCGCATTTGCCGGTAAACCGCTACATCACGCCGGCGGAGTTTGATGATTATGGTGTGGTTGCCAAGGCATTGGGCTTTAAGCAAGTGGCCAGTGCACCGATGGTTAGGTCGTCTTACCATGCGGATATTCAAGCCAGCAATTTATCGGCTGCCCAACCGGTATAATTTTTCGATATTAACTTAGGAGTTTTCAATGAACAGCACCCAAGAAGCACGCCCCCCGTTGCCGCCTTTCAACCGCGAAACCGCTGCACAAAAAGTACGCCTAGCCGAAGATGGCTGGAACAATCGCGACCCACAGCGCGTCGCGCTAGCCTATACCATCGATAGTCAATGGCGAAATCGCGCTGAATTTCCAATGGGACGCGAACAAATCATTGCGTTTTTAACACGCAAATGGGCAACAGAACTGGAATACCGTTTAATTAAAGAATTGTGGGCATTTGAAGGTAACCACATTGCGGTTCGTTTCGCTTATGAATGGCATAATGATAATGGCGAGTGGTTCCGTTCTTACGGTAATGAAAACTGGGAATTTGATGAAAACGGCTTGATGCAGCGCCGCTACGCCAGCATCAATGATTTGCTTATCATGGAAAGCGAGCGTAAATTTCATTGGCCTCAAGGTCGCCGTCCCGATGATCATCCCGGTCTAAGCGATTTGGGTCTATAACCCAATCAAACTATTTTAACAAACCGAGTTGAAGCGTCGATTTAGCAAGACTGTTATCTATTATGCCAATAACTTATTTTTTTATATCAATAAGTTATGTCGAATTAAATGTAATTATTCAGCTCCCCCCCTAAAAATCACTGCGATTGAGTCGTCATTCCGGCATACCCTCTGGGGCACAAGTGGATTGCCGGAATCCAGAACACAGGGAAGTGTTCGTAGCTTGCCATCCGTGGCTTCTGGATCTCGGCAATCCACTTGTGCCCCAGAGGGTATGCCGAGATGACGTAACTAATGAGGGGGGGGGCTGAATAGTTACAATTAAATTGAGCTATTACAGCCCCATAAAACGAACTTCCTGCGCCGGAATAATTATAACTAAGCTAACAACATGGATGGCTTTATGACCCTTCTTCATTCCCTCAAACTTACTCATCGCTTTGCGCTGTTAATTGCCGCATTCACGCTTGGCTTTGTTATTTACGGCAGTTGGTCATTCAAAGTATTGGATGAGCTTAAAATCAACAGTGCCCTCTATCAGCGCATCGTTTTAGGCAAAGACCTCGTTGCTGATATTTTACCGCCGCCAGAATATATTATTGAATCCTATCTAGTCACGATGCAGCTAATCAATGAAGTTGATAGCCGAGAAAAAAATAACAAGATTGAGCAACTCAAGCGCCTGAAAGACGACTATGAAAAACGTCATGCGTTTTGGCTTAAACAAAACTTGGGTTCTGAACTGAAATCCGCTTTCCTCGAACAAGCTCACGCGCCGGCGATGGATTTCTATGAGACAGTTTTTAAAAATGTTATTCCCGCCGTACAAAAAAACGAGGCCAATACGCTTAATAACGATGCGCTCAATTTAGTCTTGCCCCAAATTAAGTCGGCTTATGATGCCCATCGAAAAGCAATTGATAACGTTATTCCACTAATCGAACAACGCAATAAAACTGATGAAAATCTCGCTGAAGAACGTATATATTCTGCATCGATGGTGTTGTTAGCGGTTTTGATACTTACGTTGAGCGTGGGCGTCTTGCTTGGTGTCATCATCACTCGCGGCGTAATAAAGCAGTTGGGTGGTGATCCTGCTGATGTCGCCGCTACCGTCAAAAAATTTTCCAAAGGTGATTTTTCTGATGAGTTGGTTTTAAAGACTGGAGACAAAAGCAGCTTGCTCTATGATCTGAAAAAAATGCAGAAAATAATAAATTCTTTCGTAACAGCACACAATATTGTCGCTAAAGCTCATGCTGACGGCATGATTAGCGAATTGATTTGGGCGGATAAGTTTCCAGGTAGCTTTGGTCGAATGGCACTGGAAATCAATGAAGTCGTTGGTACTCATATCGCCGTCAATAAACATATAATCGAAGTGATTAGTCAATATGCCAAAGGCGATTTTTCTCAAGATATCGATCGTTTACCGGGTGAAAATGCCGAGATAACCGAAGCCATTGATAAAGTTAAAAAGGCGCTCACGAGTATCAGTAATGAGATTAGTATGCTCAGCATGGCAACCGCTATCGGTGATTTTTCAAAACGTGGTAATGACACTCAATTTGAGTATATTTTCAGGGATATCATTGTTGATATTAATACGCTGATTCAAACCTGTGATACCGGC
>CANNKH010000134.1 GCA_947504985.1 Methylococcaceae bacterium
CCGTCTAAAGTAAGCTGAGTTTGGCTATGTATTCGGATCATAAGTGCACGGGTTTTGTGAGGTCAAGCTCAATTTCTATGCACTTATTATAGCACTTACTGGCTATTAATTAATAATATCAATAGGTTATTGTTATTGAGTGGACTCTAATTATTTAAATACTGGGCTACTGGGATTTTGTAGTATTTGCAATTTATACCCTATAAAAGTGTATTTAATTCCCACTATAAAGGCAGTATTTTTATTGTTTCTAGTGTTTAATTAGTGCTGGATTAACACTCGTTAAATACTTACAAGATTTTTTAATAAAAAAACTATATTTTTGATTGCGACTTAGTTTACTTACAATTTTAAACTAACTAACTAACTAACTAACTAACTAACTAACTTTACTTGCCTATCCTATCCTATCGATAAGTAGCACTTATGAGTTGAATGTAAGGTTTTAATTAGCTTTCTAAAATAAATTCATTTTCAATAAAGGAATTAATTATGGCAGATTCATTAACTGGCGGCATCAATTCAGATGCAACATTAAGTCAAACAACTAAAGATATTATTAACAGCGTTATAGCTGAAATTACAGGTACAGGCACCGTACCATCAGTAGTAACTGTTGATGGTACTTCGGTAGTTAGTGGTGTAGACGCAAATAACCATTATCAAGGCGTAATTGTTCAAAGTGACGCCCCAGTAACAGGCACCGTGATCATAGGTACATCTAATAACGACGTGATTTTACCAGCCAATGTGGGCTTAACGTCTCAAGGACTAGCTACCGCAGTAACAGCTGATGTAGCCAATACTTATCTTTTAGATCTAATTGCGGCAGCATTACCGTCAACTTCAACTAATCCAGAGGTTATTACACAAAGAGCGGCTCTGACCACTGCTGTCAATCAGATACTAAGCGCAAATCCAAACACAACTAGCGCGGTTAATGTTATTAATGTGATTGACTCAACAACAGTTGGCTCAGCTCCTCAAAATATTGTTATAAACTCAAACAATGCCAGTGATATTTTAGCGATCAATATGTCTGGTGTGCGTGATGGCAATACTCTAGTTCTGGGTGATGTGAGTAGTGCTGTGATTGTTGGCTCTGGAACTGTGCAAGTATCAGGAACTACGCCAGCCATTGTTATTGGCGATAGTAGCAACCAAATGATTACGGGTGGAACAGGTTCAGACACTCTTGTGGGCGGTGGCGGTTCTGATACGTTAGTGGGCGGTACAGGTAATAATACCTTTGGCTTTAATGCAGCCGGACAATATACGGTTAGTAATGTGGGTGATGGTGATTCGTTACAATTTAATATCCTTGGCGTTACAAACTTTGCTCAATTGGCTACGCTGGTAACCGGCTCTACAACAGAAAATGATAACACCATCTACACTTTTGTAGGTGGCTCCACTATTACTTTGGTGGGTATTACGCCTGATCAAGTTACCGCAAATCTAATTGCCTTCGTATAAGCGGCTAGCAACTTAAGATGGGGTAATCAGAATAGTCTATCTATCGTTCCCACGCTCTGCGTGGGAACGCATCCTGCATCGCTCCTGCGATGCGTGACGCAGAGCGTCACCGACGGAATTTCCACGCAGAGCGTGAGAACTCGGAGCATGGAAACGATAAATTATATGCTTTCACACCGTTATTTAAATAAGGTAAGGCGCAATAATAAACCTACACGTTTATTTTTTGCAAGTTACCTAAAGATACGCACTCGCTTTAATAACTTATCTCCTTTATGAAAAGTTCTATAGCAACTTCATTCAGCCCTCAAGCCACCGGCAAATTAATGTCTCCGCTTAGCCTATCAGAGGGCTTTGTGCGTGGTTGGGCTTACGATCCCTTACGAACCACGCTGACCATAGTGCTCAGTATTGATGGTGTTGAACAAGTGAGTGGTTTAACAGGACACCCTGTTGCTGATGAGTTTTATGCTCACTACACGCCACCTAACGCTACATCGGGTTTTACCTTGGCCTTGCCCAAGAGCGTATTGGATGGTTTTGAGCATCAACTTAAGATCAAAGTAACCGAATGGCGGGGTACACCGCTAGCGCCTGAAGCCGTTCTGAGCTATCACCAAGGTCATTGTTTTGGTGAGCTTAGCTATACTCAACAAGGCTATATTGAAGGCTGGGTTGGCTTTCGCGCCACTCTGGATAGCACTCAACTGCCAGTTGTCACCGTGGCACAGAAAGGCCAAATTCACTATACGATTGATCTTGTAAAGGCTACCCGCGCTTTAGTTCACGGCTGTAAAGTGATGGGGCAGTTTCGAATACCTCAAAGCCAGTTTGCTCTGCTAGATCAGCCGGTTTTTTCTTGTTTAGGTACTGAGTTACGACGGCATCATGAAGTTTCAGCCTTTAAGGTGGTAGGACAAATTGATGGTGTTGATCATAAGGGCATTCATGGTTGGGCTTTAAACAGCGCCAACCCGCTTGAGACTGTTGACTTACACTTAGTGATAGATGGTTTCCCATTGACCGCTATAAGACCCAATATACGTCGCAACGATATTGCCGCTGGCTTAACCTTGTTGCCTGAAGAAATTGGTATCACCGGTTTTCATATCGACTTGCCAGCCAAACTAAAAGATGGCTTAGCACATACCATCGCGGTGCACTGCCTTAAAGACGGCAGCGTATTAAATAAGCAACTGTTAACTTATCAACACAAGCAAACTGGCAGCACCTTGCAACAAGCGCAGGCCTTATTGGGTAAGCCCGCGATGCTAACCGAATACGAACGGCCTATTAATATAGTGCCAGAGGTTTCCGTTATCATCCTAAATCGTAATGGTGCACTTTGCCTTGACGCGTTATTCGACAGTTGGCACCACTACAACAGCACCGCTGTAGAGCTGATTGTCATTGATCATGACTCTAGCGATGCTAGCTTAAAGGTCCTTAAAGACTGGACAAACAAGCTACCGTTACACATTGTGGCGCTGGATCAGAACGATTCCTTTTCGGCCTCATGCAATCGAGGCGCTAAACTTGCTAAAGCCCCTTTTGTGTTATTTTTAAATAACGATATTGTGTTATTACAAGATATTTTACCGACTCTGCTCAGCACGCTAGATAATCAGGCTATAGGAGCTGTCGGCCTCAAATTACTAAAAACAACGTTTAGTAAAGAAGGTGAAAGCCGCTCAGCTAACATGGCTCAAGTACAGCATCTGGGGGTGCGCTATAACTTAGTCGCTGATCAATACTGGCCTTACGAAGTCACGCCTGACTCCGGTTTGCCCGAAGAACACTACAGTGCTCAAGAAGTCCCCATTGTTACTGGCGCTGTTATGCTCTGCCGTCGTGATGAGTTTTTGGCACTCGGTGGTTTTGATGAAGCCTATGTTTATGGCTTTGAAGACGTAGAGTTTTGTCTGCGTATGGGCGCACAACAAGGTCGTCGCATCATCTGCCGCAATGACTTAAGCGCACTGCATCATCATGGTTACACCAGGCTGACAGGTCGCGAGCCTAGCATGATCGATCACCAATTAAATAACCAGAATCGTTTAGCGAAACAACTAGGCTTATGGGCCAAACGCCACTATTGGCAAAGCCTACTGACTACAAAAAACCTCTTTGCCAATGAAAGACTCACTATTGGTTTTGCGGTACATGATTCATTGGGGTCACAGCAACTGGCTGTCGCGGTGGACTTAGCGGAATCGATAATCGCCTTATACCCACAAGTTAAACCGCTATTCTTAAGCGCGGAACAAGGCTGGGATCAGCTTGGCGAAGTCCATGTGCTTATTGCACTTAGCCCCTATTTTGATTTACGCAGCGTTAAGCACGCGCGTGCCGATCTTAGAAGCGCTTGTTACCTCACTGATCAGCGGCAACTGGAGGCTTGGTCTATTAATCCTAGCTTAGCTTTATTTGATACCTGTCTTTGTGTTGATCAAACGTTAGTCACCAAAGCCGCTGAACTCATGCCTGAGTTTGCCAAGCCGGTGCTGGTTTCTAAGGACGCACCGCTAGCTGATTTACTCGAGGCCACGCGCTTACGCATACAGATACAGTTACCTGAAAACACGCCTGAGTTTATCAGTGCCGCCCAAGAGATAAGGCAAGCTTTGAAAGCACAAGGTGCTTTAGTTTACAGCAACACAGAAAAGCCTAAAGTAGCGGAAGTTATCATTCGTCTACATGGCAACGGCACTCACAGTGCTTCAGCCCTATCGCGCCACTCACTGCGTCATGATGTCATCAACGTATTGTGGGTTTTAGGGGATGCCGACAGCTTACAGGCCAGCGAACTAGCTCTAGTCGATCAGGTTTGGCTGGCTATTCCAAAACTACCTCCACATTTAAAAAAAGCCGTAAAAAACTTGAAATATCTTAAACCTACTAGCGAACTGATGCAGGGTTTAGTCGATCATTTGCAATTAGCCGTAGAGGAAAAAATTGGACATACTTTTCATACATCCTAATTTTCCTGGCCAATTTCGGCTCTTGGTGACCGCTCTAAGTCAAGAGCCGGATATCAAGGTCTATAGCTTAGGCGACGAAAGTTGGATGCCCGCATTTGAACTCCCGGTATTGCAGCGTTTATCTTATGATAAGCCAGAGCCTAAAGGAGTTGCCACGCATCCTTATGTACAAGGCTTTGAAGCCGGTGTGCGCCGTGGCCAACAAGTGGTGCGTACTTTATTGGCTCAGAAACGAGAAGGCTTAGAGCCTGAGGTTATTTATATACATCCTGGTTGGGGAGATGGGCTGTATTTAAAAGAAATTTTCCCCAATAGCACCATTATTGGCTTATTTGAATATTACTACCATGCCCGCGGTGCTGATGTGGGTTTTGATCCAGAGTTTCCACTGAGTTTTGATGATTTATTCAGAGTGCGCACGCTAAATACATTGCAGCTACATGCACTGGAAAGTTGCGATATTCATCTTAGCCCCACTGCTTGGCAAAAGAGTCGTTATCCTAAGGCCTATCAAGCGCAAATTCAGTGTATACACGAAGGCATTGATACTGAACAAGTCTGCCCAAATCCCGACGCTAGCTTTACCTTAGCTAATGGTCAAATCATTCGAGCAGGAGACGAAGTGCTGACTTTTGTCAGTCGCAGCCTAGAACCTTACCGTGGTTTTCACTGCTTAATGAAGGCACTGCCCGAGATCATGCGTCTTAGGCCTAATTGCCAAGTGCTTATTGTCGGGCAAGAGGAAGCTCATTACGGCCCCGAACCTAGGCAAGCAGAAAACTGGAAAGCGAAGTGCCTGAAGGAATGGGCAGGCCAGATAGATACTGAGCGCTTGCATTTTACAGGGTTATTAGCGTTTGCTGATTATCTTAAGGTATTACAGATTTCACGCGTACATGTGTATTTAAGCTATCCATTTATTTTGTCTTGGTCGATGCTTGAAGCCATGTCAGCAGGATGCTTGGTTTTAGGTTCAGATACCGCACCCGTACAAGAAGTCATTAAGCAGGGTGAGAATGGCTTGTTATTTCCCTTCTTTGACAATAATGCGCTGGTGGCAATGGCCACAGTAGCTTTAGCGCAACCCCAGGATGATGATCATTTAAGGATAGCCGCACGACGCACGATACAAACACACTATGACTTTAATACGATTATTTATCCTCAGCATCTATGTTTGCTAAAGCAATTAGAAGAAACAACGGTAACCTTACAATGAATAAACTCCTTGAAAAACTAATTAAAGATGCCTCTAGCCAATTAGAAGCTCAAGATTTTGCTAAAGCCATAGAGCTTTATAAGCAAGCGTTAAAACTACAAGCCAATAATGCCGCCACCCAAATGGGTTTAGCCATGGCTTACAACTGCACAGGCAACAGCACTGAGGCTCTTAAACTATTGCAAAGCCTTTTGGCGACTATTCAAGCTAGAAGCGCTAAAGAGCAAGCTACGCTAGACCCTGCCACGCTAGCAGAAATACTGGCGCAAACAGCTGTCGCCTTGCAGCAACTAGGGCAGTTCGACCAAGCATTAGTTTTTTACAGGCAAGCTAACAGTCTTTACCCTAGCGATGCCTTAACACACCGCATTAGCCAATTAACAGCCAGCAATACGGCATTGCCTATAGATCAACTGATCTATCAAGCGCAACAACATCACGCCAACAAACAGACTGATGAAGCTATACTCGCTTATAAAGCAGCCTTACAAATCAACTCAGATAGCGATCTTGCTCAACATGGTTTGGGCAATCTATTAAGAGAGCAGGGTGATCTACAAAACGCTCTATTTTATATACAGCAAGCGATCATCATGCAACCCGAGATAGCTGAATATCACAATACCTTAGGCATGCTCTTTCAACAAAAAGGCGAGTTTGAAAAAGCCATTACTTTTCATAGACGCGCCATTAATCTTGATCCTCAGTATGCCGCTGCATTTTGTAATTTGGGTGTGGCTTTTAAAAACTTAAATCGAGCAGAAGAGGCCATTACAGCTTATCGGCAAGCCTTACAAATCAATCCTAACATGCCCGAGGCGCATAACAATCTAGGTAATTTACTACGTGCAATGGGCGATTTAGTGGGTGCTAAAGCCAGTTTGAAGCAGGCATTAAAATTGATACCTGATTATGCGGATGCTAAAAGGAATTTGGATGAGGTGGTGGCGATGGCTAAGTTGCTTGTGAAAAAAACTAGGGTTAACAAATCAGTTGGATAGGTGGTTACATGCTTTTCGTAACCCTTCCTTCTTCATCCTATTTTAAGTAAATAACTGATTTTATGCAGCGAAGGAAGAATCAATGACTTACTAAGAAAAATATCAATAAGTTATTGATAGTTCCTAATTGGTGCGTTACATCAGTAAATAAAAATAAAGGTCAAAGCATATGAAAGTAATTATTTTAGCAGGTGGATTAGGAACACGTATAAGTGAAGAATCTTCGCTACGTCCTAAACCGATGATTGAAGTGGGAGGAAAGCCTATTCTATGGCACATTATGAAGATTTATTCATCTTATGGGATAAATGAATTTATCATTTGTTGTGGCTATAAAGGCTACGTTATTAAAGAGTACTTTGCCAATTACTTTTTGCACATGTCTGACGTAACCTTCGACATGGAAAATAATCAGATGGAAGTGCATCAACGCAATGCTGAGCCTTGGAAGGTTACTCTCGTTGATACTGGTGAAGAAACGATGACAGGTGGTCGTATAAAACGCGTGGCTGACTATATTAAGGATGATGAGTTATTCTGTTTAACCTACGGAGATGGCGTAAGTGATGTCAATATCACAGAGCTTATCGCTTTTCATAAAGCACAAAATATTAAAGCTACTTTAACGGCAACTTTACCGCCTGGCCGCTTCGGCGCTTTAGATTTAGCAGGTAACAAGGTGAATAGCTTTGTAGAAAAGCCTCGGGGCGATGGCGCTATGATTAATGGAGGCTTCTTTGTGTTGTCGCCCAAGGTTTTTGACTACATTAAAGATGATAAAACTATTTGGGAACGTGAACCCTTAGAGCGCTTAGCTCAAGAGGGTGAGTTAGCTGCATTCCGTCATAATGGTTTTTGGCAACCTATGGATACCTTGCGAGATAAAGTTCACCTTGAAGAATTATGGCAATCGGGTAAAGCACCCTGGAAGGTATGGGCGTGAAGCCAGCATTTTGGCAAGGTAAAAAAGTTTTACTAACAGGTCACACCGGCTTTAAAGGCAGTTGGCTGTCGCTTTGGTTACAAGCCATGGGCGCAGAAGTAATCGGCTATGCCTTGGCA
>CANNKH010000135.1 GCA_947504985.1 Methylococcaceae bacterium
ATTGCTCGACAAAGACATCGCGTCGGACATCGGATTTAATGAAGTCGATACTGATGACCTGGAAGGGATAGTAGTCATAAACGCTGGTGTCTCCCTGGATTTGCCTATCCAATCTGGCTTGCGTATTGGAACGGATGATGACGGCTTCGATGTCCAGCTTGTCGCGTATTTCAGTTTGCCATTGCTCGCATAAGTGAGGTAAACAAACGACTGCAAAACGTTTTATTTTGCGCCGTTCCAGTAATTCTTTTGCAATCAATAAAGCTTCTACGGTTTTACCGACACCTACATCATCGGCAATCAATAACCGTACTGTATCCTGACGCAAAGCCATTACCAAAGGCACCATTTGGTAAGAACGCGGACGAAAGGAGAGTTTGGCTAATGATCGAAAAGGGCCTGAACCGTTGCGAAAGGCTAGGCGTGCCGATTCATAAAGCAATCGGGCGGTAGCGATGTCGCCCAAATCATCGGCAGTTGGCGGCTGAAAACAAGCATCTTGAGCGTGATCGGATGGAATCGCTAAGGGCAAATAGATGCCGGTTATTTCTGCATCAGAACCACCTAAGGGTTTGACCATCAGCAAGTCTTTATCGTCAGACGGCAAGACGATCCAATCACGACCACGCAGGGCAACCAGTTTACCGGGTTGAAAGGAAGTATTCATCGTATTTTCCTGAAGATGTCGGGTCTTGCTGCAATGCAATCGGCCAAGTTGTCTCGGTAGTAATATACCCACACTTCATCACCCTGTGCCATGATCGCTTGACGTTTGTTGTCATCATCGGCCTGGATGGCTGGTTCGTCGTGCGGCGTGCCGTCGCAAAACACCCAAACACGCGGTTCATAATAAAAATCGGGTTGCACATACAAGCCGTCAACCTGCTTTTGTGCCGCATCCGGTAATCGTAATCCGTTACTGTACAAAAAATCGATGAATTTACGTTCTGTAGAGGAATTGTGGTCAAGTTGGCGCAATAACGATTGATAGTGTTCGTCGTAACTATTGAATCCGGTGTTTGTCTGAATTTCAATAGTAGAAATGCTCAGTTTTTCCAACGCATCTTTGATGAGATGGCGATCAATAATTTTATGGTCACGCTGGTTATAATAGCTGAGCAAGTCGTCATAGCTGGCCGGTCCTTTATAGGTTTCGTCATCATAGCGGCAAATGCTTTGCGCCTGAGCAATAACGCGGTGGAAAATTTCTATATTTTCAACAAATTGGGAAAGAATACCTAAACTGCCTTCAGCCGCTTCGTAAAGCAATATATTGGGTGCATTGCTATCGCCTAGGGTGACTACACCCATTTCATTCGATTCGACTTGGAAAACATTTTCAATAGCACGCTTTATGGCATGTTGAAGCGTGATGACACCTTCAGGTATTAGTCCCAGTGGTTGAACGGGTTCGATATAAAGGGCATCGGCGACATTGGATGTCCACAATTTTACCCGTTTGAATTCTTCTTTAAAGTTGTTATCGGCATCCGGCATGGAGTCGCGCCAATCGCCCGAGGTTAGCCCTATTGGAAAGCCTTCCTCACGTCGTGACCGCCATTGCGTGTTGATATGAACCAATCGTGCTGCCGGTATGTAGCGCAGATTCAGTAATGCTTGCTCACTTGAATGGATGACGGCTTTGCGAATGCTCTCCATATTGCCATCGATTGAGAAGTAAGTCTTAACATCGTAACCTCTGGAGGTGCGTTCTTCCTCTTCGCAAGAAATGCGATCTACTTCTTCGGCACGGGATTCAGTCATCTCAAGTAAATAATGCAGGGTTTCCCGGTTTGCATTGTCGGATAGATTCACGCCTGTGAAGGGGCAGGTTTCCAGACCTTTTTGTTCTGCGTTTAAAAAATAGCCCGCCTTTTTACTAATCACGGCTTCGGTCATCGTTGATTCAGCTTCTTGAATCACCAACTGCGAAACGCGATATTTGCGGCCATTATGGTAAATGATGTTTAGCGGACCAAATTCACGCAGGGCAATGGGGCGTGGACGTGAAACAAATTCGCCACCTGAAGTCTGGGTCGGCAAGAAAATACGAATCGGCAGACGCGTGAAGTTGTAGCCGGGTAAAAAGCCTTCAGAAGCCAGATAACGATAAGGGTAAAACTCGGAAAGCTCCGTGAAACGCCCACCCTCGTTTCTGAGTAAATCAAGCTGCCGTGTCGCCTGATCCTGATGACGCTTTTGTTTTTTATATTCGTCGCTGCCATGACCCAACGTGCCACTTTCTATTTTTTGGGTGGCGCGGCTCAAAATGGTTTTTGCCGAACGGTAAAGTTTACGCCACCGATGCAGAGACTCATCCAGTCGTTCTGGAAGCTTGGCAAGATTTTGGTCTATCCAATTATCTGAATACCACGGGTTATCTTGGACTTCCAGTTGGGATGAAAAGTCTTTGATGACACGGGTAAAAGTTGCTTTAAGTTCTGTATACGCGCCTGGATGCAAAGTCAACCCCGCACGTACTGCTGATGATAAGGGCATTTGATCATTATCATCTTCTATCAGGCGCATAATTGATGATTTTGCGCCACCTATATCCTCAAAACCTGGCATTCCAAGCTCTGAAATGGCGAGCGCATTTAAGTGGGTTAACAATAGTTCACGATTGCATAAGTCTAAGCGGGGAGCTTGCACTAAACCGGCAACCAGTTCGATTTGCTGTTTAAAATAATGTCGGTCATGCGGTGAATAGCTGGAGCAATAAGTAAAAATAAGCGCCCCTTGACCACTTCTACCCGCCCGACCTGACCGTTGCGCGTAATTTGCCGGGTTCGGTGGCACATTCCTCATGTGAACAACGCTCAAACCGCCTATATCAATACCCAATTCCATCGTCGGTGAACAAAACAAGGCGCTAATTTGGCCTCCCCGAAATTGTTCCTCGCGTTCAATGCGGGTATCGGTGGCTAATTGCCCGGTATGGTCTTCACCTCGAATGCGTTTGGATTTAGAAAAATCACGAGCATACATATCCCGAAAAAAGGCGTTTGGGGATGTGGTTTGCTTTTTATAGGAGCGACGTTTGATGACATCGGTTTTAACGTGTTGTCCATCACCCAATTTCCAGAGAATTTTTTCGATTTTGAGCTGAAAAATCAGTGACTCTTCATTTTTGTCATTTCGTGCAGGTTGAGAACGGAGATAATCGGCCTGCTCCAGTCGCTCCATTAACTGCAAGATGAACGTTTTATATAGTTCACCCTTAAGATTAACATCCAAGTTTTTTTCGCGAACATACAGCTTAATGTATTTTCCAAGACCGCTGGTGGCTCCCATGCTTTTGGACGATAGGCGTGCAGAGCGGTTTAACGTATCGTAGCGAATAAAAAACGGTTCACGGAATTCTTCGTTGCGATCCAATGTCCAGGGTGCACGTAATTTTTCGCGAAATAACTTTTCATGCTCCTTTACTTTGGCTGGCGTTAAGTAGTTATCGCTGTGGATAGCGTATTCAAGGCGGAAAAAATCCAAAATTGTCGTGATAAAGTCTTTCCGGTCTTCGTGATTCAGTTCGTTGAGTATCAGAGTTTTACTCCAGAAACTGTCAGTTTCGACAACTTCATCAATATCTTGGTACTCGATTTTTAGGAGTCCACACTGCTCCAAATTAGGCAGAATAATCCGCCAGCTTCGGCGTAAATCGGTTAACGCGCGGTAGAGCAAGTACGTTTGAAAATAGTGTTCATAAAGACGTCGAACATTGGGTAATTCAGGTTCTTGGCTACAATAGGCATATTCCATGATCGGCAAATTCAATGCCTTGAGAACGGCTTCGCCAAGAATTGCAAAATTGAGTGTATGTTCTGATGCTTGCTGCAACGCTTTATAAATGGCTGCCCGCAACCGCATCACTTGAACAAAATCATTGAAATGACCCGCCTGCAACGCGGCGTCTTGCCGGTTATCGGTAAAACTGAGCAGCTTTTGATCGTTAGGGTGATAACCTGACTCACTTAATTGATTTAAAATTGAAAAGGCAGTGATCGTTGTCGAGGTGCTGCGTCCTTCGCTTCCCAATGTGGTTAGTTTGGTTCCTTCATTGGTTTTAGTGTCGAAGAATACGCCCCCTGTTGGATCGAATAATAGCGGCGCCTGCATAAACCAACCCCACCATTTTAGAGGCTCTTTTTCTGAACAATTGCCAAATTCATCAAAATAAAGCTTGATAGGAAAATAGGGCTTCTTTTTGGCATCAGGACCTTTCTTGCTTTTAAGTAACCACGATTCGGGCAGGTACTCCAGGTCTTCTTCCGGGTTCCAAATGTCTTCGTTGATAATCAGATAGCCATCAGTAGATGTTTCGTCCTCCGAATTTTCCCGAAAGTTCCTCGGTTGCAGCTGGCTGCCTTGTCTGGAAACGCAGATAAAAGCTTCGCCTGTCGCGCGACTAAAGACATTTTGAAAAATGGGCTTTTTATCGGCTTCGTCTTGTTTATAAACTCCGGGTTCCAGCGTGATAAAACGCTGTTCATCCTGATCCAGTGTGGTGTAAAGCGAGCCTGTTTGGGAAATAAATTGATGGAGTTTGAAAGGCAACAGTGTATAGCGTTGTCCTTCGTTTTGTAGTTGTTGGTTGACCAGACTAATCCACTGGAGGAGATCGGTAAGGTAGGCTTTACATTCAAGCACCGTACAGCCCGATTCGTTAGCGAGTGCTTCAACAATTTCACTGATGCGCTGTGGTTTACGTCTTATCAGCTTAGAATCATTCGTATCCAGTGCAACGTTGTTTTCTAACCAGATGGCGACTGGATTAATTTTCAGTTGTTCAACATTATCATTAAAATCGATGCTTTTTCTGATGGATAAAGCTAACTCAGTCCCTGTTGGCCAAGTTTCCGAGTGCGATAGTGAACGGCTTAAGGTTTCGTTGATAATTTGCTCAGGGGAAAAAATCCTCCCAAAGAGTAATGCAGCGACTTGTGCCACTTGTTCACGTTGAGAGGCCATGCTGCCAACTGAGACCATCGTTGCAGACGTGCCGATGCAGGTTATTTTATGGGCGCATCTGGCCTGAATTCTACGGATCAGCATGGCGACATCGGCACCTTGTCGTCCACGATAGGTATGAAGCTCATCAAAAACCAAAAATTTAAGGTTTTGATAGATAGCATCTCGGATTGGCCGTTCGCGAAGCCTAGCCAGAAGTAGTTCCAGCATCATGTAATTGGTGAGCAACACCTGAGGCGGATTGTCCCGCATCAACTGACGCTTATCTTCTTTTTCCTGACCGGTGTATTGACCGTAGCTTATTGGGAAGCTTTTGCCGGTTGCCGCTTCATAGTTATGCTGATAGCGTTTAAATTCCTCAAACTGCGAATTGATCAACGCATTCATTGGATACACAACAATAGCGGCGATGCCGGATACTGAAGGGTCTGAAAGGAGGTGGTGAAAAATAGAGCCAATATAGGTAAGCGACTTCCCCGAACCCGTACCGGAAGTCACGATAAAATCTTTTCCTTCGGTTCCTAAACGAATCGCTTCTATTTGGTGACGATAGAGTTGATAGCCTTTAAAAATGTCGGCTAAGTCTGAATGTAGAATTTTCTCCTTAGCAAGACTCTCTACGCTACCGATCAATTCAAATGAAGGATTAAATTGCAATAGCGGTTCCGGCCAAAGCTTGCCGGTACTTAATTCTTCCTCGACGTGTTCTTTTATTTTTGGATCAGCTATATTAAGGAAACTTCGGATGTAGGCTGCATAATCATTGACTATTCGCGAATGGGTTTGGAAGACATTCATTAGCTTTTGGAGTCCGCTGTTTTATAATCCATATACAACAGCATAGTGGTAGTAAATCAACAATTTGTCAATCAGTACGCAAAATTTGCAGTAAACAGCATTTAAAATTGCTGTATCGGTCTTGTAGCCGACATTCTGCACTCTTAAAAAATAAGCATTCAAAATCAATTTATTGAAAATAAATGAGATGCTAAGAGATACGAGATATGGAATGTCGGTTGTAGGATTGGTTTTGTTTCTGTGTTAATGGATGACGATCAATCAGCTCGGCTGTCGCGTTATAGCCCAATGGTGGCCGGTAACAACGGACATCCTGTTGACCGATATAGCGGCCTGCTTTCTTTGCCTTGGCCTAAGGGGTAGAATTTTTCGATAGTACGCATTATCAGCTCCAGAGTCCGGGTTGCTTGGGTGTGTCATGAGATAAAATTTCTTGTAACTTTGGTTTATGGAAGGCTGTGAACAAAGCAACTACCTTGCTCACAGCCCCTGTTTTCGCTTAGGACATCAACCGTTTCACCGCTTTTTGCTGGGTTTTCAGGTCGCGGCAGTCATAACGGGCGGTGGTTTGAATGTCGGCATGACCGACTAATTGACGGGCGGTATTTATATCAACTCCGGCTTCCAGTAATTGCGTGACAAAGGTGCGCCGTAAATCATGGGGTCTAACCGTGTCGATTTTGGCTTGTTCCGAACGCTGTTTGATGATGTCGTAAATGGTTTGGCTGGTCAGTGCTTTGATGGTGATGTTGCCGGTTTTACTGACTGGGTTGAATAATTGACCTGGTTGTTTGCCCCGTTCCAGCAGCCATTGACTGACAACTTGTCGGCTATCGGTATTCAGGTAGGCCACGCGCTGTTGATTGCCTTTTCCTGCCTGGACAGTGAGTAAACCGGTTTTGGTGTTGTAATCATCGAGGTTGATGGCAATGACTTCAGAACGCCGGAGTCCGGTAGCCAACATCAAGGCGATGACGGCATAATCCCGTTTGCCAATGACCGATTTATCTTGCTGGCAAGCGTTATGCAGCTTTCTCAGTTCACGTTTATTAAGGCTGCGACCGCTGGGCAGGCGTTGGCCTCTCACGGGGGTAATGCCACCGATGAGCAACATTTGATCGGCATTGATTAACTTTAAATGAAAACACGCTTTCATAACGCCGCGTACTGAAGATAAGGCTAAATTGATGGTGTTGGCACTTTTGCCCTCTGTTTTCAGCGTGTTTCTGACCCTTGCCAAGTGTTGGTATTCGATGAGGTTCCAGGGCATTTCTTCTAATCGGCCTTCGAAACCGACGATTGTCGCGGCACGGCCTAATAAACTGCGTACTGAACGCCTGCCGCTGGTTGCCAGACTTTCAAGGTATAGACTGACGGGATCCGTTTGCTGGGTTTGGGTCAATTGGAAATAGTGGTTACATCTTTCTTGGAACAAGGCTTGGGGTGTTTGTGGGGTCATGGTATTGGGCTCTCGGGTATAGGGTAAATGGCTAACTCATAAACTGAGTTGATTTGTGTTAATGTGTATTAACAAAAGCAACCGCTGATGTCGGCTTGGCTATACCGCTCGGCTGTCCGTGGCGGTCAGCCATGTTGGGCAAGCCTCATTCATACGCGATGCCGTCATATCAAACCCGCCTCAGCAAACGAATAATAGCCCGTGCTGCCGATGATGAAATGATCCAGCACACGGATATCAACCAAACTTAAGGCGGCGATTAACCGGCGGGTAATCGCTTGGTCTGCGATGCTGGCTGCTGTTATACCGGAAGGATGGTTGTGGGCTAAAATGACGGCGGCAGCGTTCAACTGCAACGCGCGTTTTACGATCTCGCGCGGGTAGACATTAGCGCCATCAATCGTGCCTTGGAAACAGCATTCGGCTTTCAGGACGCGGTGCTGGTTA
>CANNKH010000136.1 GCA_947504985.1 Methylococcaceae bacterium
GTTTTTGTCGCCATGCCGCCACTGTATCGTATTGACGTCGGCAAGCGAGTGTTTTATGCACTGGATGAGTCCGAGCGTCTTGGGGTTTTGGATCGTATCAAGGCCGAAAAGCTCAAAGGACAAATTAATGTGCAACGCTTTAAAGGTCTGGGTGAGATGAATCCTTCGCAGCTGAGGGAAACCACAATGAATCCTGATACGCGCCGATTGGTGCAATTAACTATCAGCGAAAATGATGAAACCAGCGGACAACTGGATTTGTTGTTGGCCAAGAAACGATCGCAAGATAGGAAAGCTTGGTTGGAAACTAAGGGAAATTTAGCGGATGTGTAGTCACAAAACGCTTATGCGCGTAATGGTTGCAGTAAATAGGTACAAGATTTTATGATGTCACTAATGGTATGGGTTAAACGACTGGTTATGTTGCTGGCTTTGGTTTGTTTGTCAGCCTGTATCTCACCTGCGGCATTGGATAATGCAGTTATTGCCTACGACAAAGCCACTACGGAAATATTATCCAAACAGTTACTGCTTAATATCGCGCGCGCTCATCAACACCAACCGATGCACTTTACCGGGGTATCCAATATTGCTGCGACCTTTAATTTTCAATTCAACGCCGGTGCTACGCCTGCATTAACCGGTGGTCATGGGGCTTTACTGACACCAGTATTTGGCGGCAGTATTTCGGAAAATCCAACAATTAGTATTGTCCCGATGGAGGGCGAGGAGTTTACTCGACGGTTATTAACTCCGTTACAGGAAACCAATTTGACGATGTTGTTACGGCAAGGTGCTGATGTCGATCTTATTCTGCGTTTGTTGGCCGGTGAATTGCGTATTCACAACGCTAATCAAGATAGGGCTTATCAGAATAAGCCGTCAGATAGCATCGGTTATCGCATTTTTCGGCAAGTGATATTGCATTTGTCATCGATTCAGGACAGTCATAATCTGTATGTTGAGCCGCTGTTGTTTGACAGAAGCTGGCGCTTGCCTGCGCCCTCATTGTCGGCTGAACAATTGGCCAATCTGCAAAAAGAATTTAAAGTGGATTATGATCTTGGTCATCAATATGTCACGCTGACCAAACGTGTTACGGGACATATTATTTTGACCAATTATGATCCGACAAAGCTCAGTAATGAAGAACGGGAGCATTTGCACGAGGAGGCGGATAACATCCCCTCTAACGAAGTGATTGTGGACATCCGTTCAGGCTATCCGGGCGGCGAATGGCCAATTCATGGGATGTTCCGATTGCGCAGTTTTCATAATGTGTTGAATTTTATTGGGCAAGGCATCAGCGAAGATCCAGAATATTTTGTTTCTAAGCATCCGCAAACACCTCATGTCAGTGAAAATCCTATACAAACTTTGGCAGTGACGGTATCAAACACAGAAGCGACAAAGGCCGATGTCAGTGTTAAATTTGGCAATGGTTATTACGCCATCAAACCTGAATCGGGTTATCAGTGGAATCGTGAAGGTTTTCGTTTGTTATATCAAATTTTCCAAATGACTATGACCGAACTATCACAACAGCGTGTTCCTGGAATTACTATTTCAAAATAAATGCAGGTTATTGCGTTTTCAAGTCAGCTTTATGGGTAGTGGTAAGTGTTTAACGCTATTCTTGCAAAGTTGAGATAAGCGCTTTTTTATGATGTAATGCAGCCGTTTTACGTCTTCATGCGCCCCTTGATTTTAGCTGGCTTTAATAAAGGGGATGGTTTCGCCGCAACTTGTTGGGAGAGTAGGCTTCAACTATGCAATTTACTATTAAAAAGGGTTTGGATCTTCCAATTACGGGAGAGCCAAAACAAATTATTGAAAATGGCAATACCATAAAATCGGTTGCTGTTTTAGGGATGGATTATGTAGGTATGAAACCTACGATGATGGTCAATGAAGGGGACAGGGTCAAACTTGGCCAAGTCCTTTTTAGTGACAAGAAAAATCCAGGTGTTTTATTTACTTCACCCGGCGCTGGTGTCGTTAAATCAATCAATCGAGGTGCTAAACGAGTATTGCAATCTGTTGTTATTGAATTGAATGGCTCTGATGAAGAATCATTTTCACAATACAACGAATCCGAGTTAAATAATTTAACCACTGAGCAAGTTAAGGCTAATCTGCTGGCTTCAGGCTTATGGACAACTTTACGCACACGTCCGTATGGAAAAACGCCTGCTGTCGATAGTAAACCCAGTTCTATTTTTGTTACAGCGATAGACACTAGCCCATTAGCAGCTAATCCAGCGGTTATCATAAAAGAAAGAAGTGCTGATTTTATAAACGGTTTAACTATCATTTCTAAATTGACGGATGGTAAAACCTATGTTTGTAAAGCGACCGGCGCTGAATGTGTCGTAGGCAGTGCGCCTGTTACCACCGCTGAATTCTCTGGCCCTCATCCTGCAGGTTTACCCAGTACGCATATTCATTTTATTGATCCTGTCAATATAGGTAAATTTGTCTGGCACTTGGATTATCAGGCTGTGATGGCGATTGGTGCATTATTTACAACGGGCAAATTAAATGTCGAGCGAGTGGTTTCACTGGCAGGCCCTACGGCTAAAAACCCACGTTTAATCCGTACGCGTGTCGGCGCCAATACTAATGATTTAGTTGCAGGCGAATTAGCTGACGATGTTGAGAGCAGGGTAATTTCTGGCTCCATATTATATGGACATCATGCTACCGACTGGGCTGCATTTTTAGGTGGTTACAGCCATCAGGTTTCAGTATTGCAGGAAGGTCGCGCTCGCGAATTGTTTGGCTGGATTGTTCCTGGTAAAGATAAATATTCTGCATTGGATGTTTACCTTTCAAGTCGAGATCGTAAGACTGATCGTAAATTTCCATTAACAACGAGTAAAAACGGCAGTAATCGGGCGATAGTTCCAGTAGGTATTTATGAAACGGTTATGCCTATGGATATTTTACCTACCCCTTTGCTAAAAGCATTGATAGTAGGGGATAGCGATCAGGCTCAATTATTGGGTTGCCTAGAACTTGATGAGGAAGATGTTTCTTTATTTACTTTTGTAGATCCCGGTAAACACGACTTCGGTCCTGTACTGAGAGCGAATTTAACTAAAATTGAGAAGGAAGGATAATGTCGGCTAGAGATTTTTTAGATAGCATAGAGCCGCATTTTGCAAAAGGCGGCAAATTTGAGAAGTATTACGGTCTCTATGAGATGGTCGATACTTTTATATATACCCCGGCTGATGTAACGCGTGGCACAACTCATGTTCGTGATGGTAACGATTTGAAACGCACCATGACGTTTGTCGTGATAGCTACTTTGTTCTGTGTATTGATGGCGATGTATAACACCGGCTATCAGGCTAATTTGGCAATGGAAACAATGGGTGTCGATAGGATTGATGGCTGGCGCAGCCTGCCGATGATGGTCTTTGGTTATAACCCAATGAATCCGTTATCCAATATGGTGCATGGCGCACTGTATTTTCTGCCTATTTACATTGTTACATTGGCGGTCGGTGGCGTTTGGGAAGTTTTGTTCGCAACCGTGCGTGGTCATGAAATCAATGAAGGCTTTTTAGTTTCATCAATGCTCTACACCTTGATTATGCCCCCTGATATGCCGTTATGGCAGGTGGCTTTGGGTATTTCATTCGGGATTGTCATTGGTAAAGAAGTTTTTGGCGGTACCGGTAAAAACTTCCTTAATCCGGCATTAACCGGACGAGCCTTTTTATACTTTGCCTATCCTGCTTCTATTACCGGTGATACCGTTTGGGTTGCTGTTGACGGTTTTACGGCCGCTACACCATTAGGTCTTGCTGCAAACGGTGGCTTGGATGCTGTTTATGCTGCTAATTATAGCTGGGCACAAACCTTTTTTGGTTTCGAACCGGGTTGTCTGGGTGAAACCTCAACGTTGGCTATTTTGATTGGTGCGGCATTTTTGCTATACACCCGCGTTGCGTCATATCGTATTATGGCCGGCGTATTCATTGGAATGGTGGCGACTGCCGTGATGTTCAACACTATTGGCAGTGACACCAACCCGATGTTCGCTTTTCCTTGGTACTGGCATTTAACCGTTGGCGGTTTTGCTTTCGGCATGGTTTACATGGCAACTGATCCCGTCAGTGCAGCTATGACTAACACCGGTCGATGGGTATTTGGTACTTTGGTGGGTGTTATGACGGTATTAATCAGAGTAGTTAATCCAGCATTTCCCGAAGGTATCATGTTGGCAATTTTATTTTCGAATATGTTTGCGCCGACCATCGATTACTTTGTCATTCAGGCCAATATTAAAAGAAGGATGAAACGTCATGCCTAAGGAAAAAAAGCAATGTGAGCATTATGCGAAACTTTGTGCCATGCTTGAAAAAAATGAAAACTATCAAAAAGCTAAAGTCTATGCAGACAAAGTTCTTGCGTTAAGTAACGATAGCTTAGAAAAAACGATTGCCATTGCAGTTTCTCTTTGTTTGGTTTGCGCCGTTTTAGTTTCATTTGCCGCTGTTGCGTTAAAGCCATTGCAAATCAATAACAAAGAATTGGATATGAAAAAAAATATCCTTGATGTTGCTGGTTTGCTTGAAGAAGGACGTGATATTGATTCGGCTTTCGCAGAGAAAATTGAGGCGAAAGTTGTTGATTTAGAAACCGGTGATTATGTTGAAAGCATTAATCCCGCCGATTACGATCAACGCAAAGCAGCGAAAGATCCCGCCCAAAGTGTTGCCATTCCAAAAGAAAAAGATCTTGCACATATCCGCATAAAGGCAAAATACGCCAAAGTCTTTTTAGTTAAGGAAGGTGGTGCGGTTAAGTCTATTATTTTACCTGTTAATGGTTATGGATTGTGGTCAACCTTGTATGGTTTTTTGTCTTTAGAACCTGATGGACAGACAGTGCAAAGTATTAACTTTTATGATCAAGCGGAAACTCCTGGGTTAGGTGGTGAAGTTGTTAACCCTAACTGGCGTGCCTTATGGAAAGGCAAGAAGGTATATGCTGAATCAGATTTGCCTTCAATGGAAAAGGGTTTAATTTCCGAAGCTGATATGGGTGAGCCAGCATTAAGTTTGATTAAAGGTGTCGTTGATAACAGTAAACCAGGTTCACAGTATCAGGTTGATGGTCTCGCTGGTGCCAGCTTAACCAGTACCGGCGTCACTAATCTGATCAAATACTGGATGAGCAAAGAAGGTTTTGCACCGTATTTGAGCAAAGTAAGAACGGTTAAAGGGGGCGTGTCATGAGTGCAATATTAAATGATGAAACAAAAAAAGTATTAGTCGATCCATTAGTCAGCAATAACCCAATCACTTTACAGGTTCTGGGCATTTGCTCGGCATTGGCGGTTACTTCGCAAATGTCCACCTCGCTGATTATGTCTTTGGCATTAACGTTGGTCACTGCATTTTCAAGCGCGGCAATTAGCGCCATCAGAAACCATATTCCTAGCAGCATACGGATTATCGTACAGATGACGATTATTGCTTCACTGGTTATTGTTGTCGATCAGCTGTTGAAGGCATTTGCTTATGACATTAGCAAGCAATTGTCTGTATTTGTCGGCTTGATCATCACTAACTGTATCGTTATGGGACGTGCGGAAGGCTATGCGATGAAAAATCCGCCATTAGAGAGTTTCATAGACGGTATTGGCAATGGTTTGGGTTATAGCTTAATTTTGATTTCGGTTTCATTTATCCGTGAACTGCTCGGTTCAGGTAAATTACTGGGTATTGAAGTCTTTCAACTCACCAAAGACGGTGGTTGGTACGATCCTAATGGTTTGATGCTATTACCACCTAGCGCGTTCTTTATTATTGGTTTGATTATTTGGGCAGTACGCCAATGGAAGCCTGAACAAGCCGAAAAGGTAGAGTTTAAAATTTTACCGATTGCTCATGGTGAAGGAGGACATCACTAATGGAAGCGTATATCAGTCTATTTATAAAAGCGGTCTTTATTGAAAATTTAGCCTTGTCCTTCTTTTTGGGGATGTGTACCTTTATTGCTGTATCCAAGAAAATCTCTACAGCAATGGGCTTGGGTATCGCGGTAATGATTGTGCAAGTGATTACCGTACCCGCAAATAACATTATTTATCATGCCTTATTGAAAGAAAATGCCTTGGCATGGCTAGGCATTACTGGTGTGGATTTAAGTTTCTTGGCATTGTTGAGTTGTATTGGCGTAATTGCTGCGTTGGTACAAATTTTGGAAATGATTTTAGATAAATTTTTTCCAGCCTTGTACCACGCATTAGGAATTTTCTTGCCCCTGATTACCGTGAACTGTGCCATTTTGGCGGGTAGTCTATTTATGATTGAGCGTGATTACAATTTGGCAGAAAGTACAGTCTATGGTGTAGGCAGCGGCTTTGGCTGGGCATTAGCCATTACCGTCATGGCGGGTGTGCGTGAAAAACTTAAATACAGTGATATACCTGCGGGCTTGCAAGGTCTGGGAATCACCTTTATAACTGCGGGTCTGATGTCGCTTGGCTTCATGGCTTTCTCAGGAATCCAACTTTAGAAAGGGTGCGAGATGCTAGAAATTCTCTTAGGAATCATACTTTTTACGGGCATTGTTATCGCGCTAGTTTTTGTCATTATTGGCGCGAAAAGCAAATTGGTCGCAGAAGGTGATGTGGAAATCCTCATCAATGATGAGAAAAAAATTCGTGTGCCGGTTGGCGCCAAATTATTAACTGCTTTGGCGGATAGCGGCTTGTTTGTATCATCTGCCTGCGGCGGCGGCGGTACTTGTGGACAATGTAAAGTCAAAGTCCATTCTGGCGGTGGTGAAATTTTAGCTACCGAGTTAGGCCATATCACCAAACGTGAAGCGGCAGAAGGCGAGCGCCTGTCTTGCCAGGTTTCGGTTAAACACAACATGAGCATTGAAGTCGAAGACAGTGTATTCGGCGTAAAAAAATGGGAATGTACGGTTAAATCAAACAGCAACGTAGCGACGTTTATTAAAGAATTGGTCTTGGATTTACCTGAAGGCGAAGCGATTAACTATCGTGCAGGGGGGTATATCCAGATTGAATGTCCTGCGCATATTGCTAAATACAGCGAGTTTAGTGTCGAAGAACGCTTCCGTGACGATTGGGATAAATTTAACTTGTGGCGTTATGTTTCTGATGTTAAAGAACCTACTTTACGCGCCTATTCAATGGCTTCCTATCCAGAAGAAAAGGAAATCATGCTGAACGTGCGTATTGCGACACCGCCACCACGCGCATCAGAAGATATACCTCCAGGTATTATGTCTTCTTATATTTTTGGCTTGAAGCCTGGTGATAAATGTATTATTTCAGGACCTTATGGCGAGTTTTACGCTAAAGACACCGATGCTGAAATGGTGTTTGTTGGCGGCGGCGCGGGTATGGCGCCAATGCGTTCACACATTTTCGATCAATTACGTCGATTGAAGTCTAAGCGTAAAATGACATTTTGGTACGGAGCACGTAGTAAGCGCGAAATGTTCTATGTTGAAGATTTTGATATGTTAGCCAGAGAAAATGAAAATTTTGAATGGCATGTGGCATTATCTGATCCGTTGCCAGATGATAATTGGGAAGGTTACACCGGCTTTATTCACAATGTGCTTTTTGAAGAATATTTAAAAAATCATCCCGCACCTGAAGATTGTGA
>CANNKH010000137.1 GCA_947504985.1 Methylococcaceae bacterium
AAAAACGGAAACCAAATGCTCAGTATTAAAGACTTAACCGTCAACGTAAATGACAAACAAATTCTCAAAGGCATCAATCTTGAGGTGAAGGCTGGAGAAATCCACACCATTATGGGACCGAACGGTTCCGGTAAAAGCACCTTGTCGCATATTTTGTCCGGCAAATCCGGCTACGAAGTCACGGGCGGTACGGTGACTTATCAAGGTAAAGATTTGTTGGCGATGCCGCCTGAAATCAGGGCACGTGAAGGCGTGTTTTTGGCGTTCCAGTATCCAGTGGAAATTCCCGGTGTAAGTAATGTGTATTTGTTGAAAGCCGCGCTGAACGCGGTGCGTAAACATAACGGCCAGGATGAAGTTGATGCGATGGATTTTTTGACTTTGGTCAAAGCCAAGGTGAAAGCCTTGGCAATGGACGAAAAATTCTTGTACCGCGCCGTTAACGAAGGTTTTTCCGGCGGCGAGAAAAAACGCAATGAAATCCTGCAAATGGCGATGTTGGAGCCGAAATTGTGCATCCTTGATGAAACCGATTCTGGCCTCGACATCGACGCGCTGAAAATCGTCGCCGATGGGGTGAACTCACTGCGTTCGCCAGACCGGGCCTTCATCATGGTCACGCATTACCAACGCTTGCTCGATTACATCAAACCCGATTTTGTCCACGTCTTGGCGCACGGGCAAATCATCAAATCCGGCGGCCCCGAATTGGCTTTGGAGCTGGAAGAAAAAGGTTACGGCTGGTTGGAAGAGGCGCTAGTATGAGTAGGGCGTTAATCGATTATACCGCCAACTATCCGGCCTTGGCCTTGCCTGGGCAAGATTTGCTGTGGCTGAAACAACTACGCGATGAGGCCTACGCCCAATTTGTCAGCCACGGTTTCCCGTCGCCGCGCGAAGAAGAATGGCGTTATACCAACGTGTCCGCATTGGATAAAAAAGCCTTTTCACCTTTGTTGGAGGCGGCGCAAACTGTCGATGCCGATTGGCTTAAGGCCTATCAATTAGCGGATACCTACTCATTGTTTTTAGTCGATGGGCGTTTTTCTGCCGAACTGTCGCAACTGGCTGGTCTGCCAGAAGGCGTGCAAATCCTCAGCATGGCGGAAGCGTTGCAAACCTGTCCCGAACAGGTCGCGGCCTATTTTGGCAAAGCGGTGACCAGCAACGAACACGGTTTTATCGCCTTCAACAATGCCTGGTTCACTGATGGCGTATTTGTCCACATTCCCGCTAAACTGATTTTAGACAAGCCCATCCAATGCCTGCACATCGTCACCCAAGACGATGGTTTGTCGGTTACACGCAATTTGCTGGTACTGGATGAAAATGCGTCTGCCCAATGGGTAGAGACGTTTGTCGGTATCGATGTTGGCTATTTGTCGGTTTCGGTAACGGAAGCTATTGTGGGTCAAAATGCCGAATTAACGGCCTATAAAGTGCAGTGCGAGTCAGCAAAGGCTTTTCATTTTGGTGGTTTGTACGTTAAACAAGCCCCGTATGCACGCTATTCGCACCATAATTTTGCCTTCGGCGGCTTGCTGGCGCGTTCTGACATTCATACTGATTTGGAGCAAGCGGCGGAATGCGAGTTAAACGGTTTGTATTTGGGCGTTAAACGTCAACATATCGATAACCACACTCGCATTAATCACCATCAACCGCATGGTATAAGTCGTGAAACTTATAAAGGCGTATTGGATGACCGCGCCAGAGGTGTCTTTCAAGGTCGCGTAGTGGTTGCAGAAAACGCGCAAAAAACTGATTCAACCATGAATAACCACAACTTGCTGTTATCCGCTGATGCCGAAGTCGATACTAAACCTCAATTGGAAATTTACGCGGATGATGTCAAATGCGGACATGGTATGACGGTCGGGCAGTTGGATGAAAAATCTGTATTCTATCTGCAATCGCGTTGCATCGATGACGTGACGGCAAGGAATATGCTGACTTTTGCGTTTGCTAATGAAATGGTTGATAAAATCAAGCACAAGGCTTTGCATGATGTGGTGTTGGCGCAGTTATTGGGTCGGTTTCCACAGCAAGGCATTCATCAGGATTGGTTATAACCTTCCAGTAAATCCGCATCGACAGTTCTAACCGGCGTTAAAACTGCTGTAAGCAACTTACAAAATCAAAACAAACTTATGACAAACTTCCCCGTAGCAAAAATTCGCGCCGATTTCCCTATTTTGGCGGAAATGATTCGTAACAAACCACTGGTTTATCTCGATAATGCCGCCAGTTGCCAAAAGCCCAATGCCGTGATTGATAGCATTAGTTACTTGTACCGTCATGATTACGCCAATATCCATCGCGGCGTGCATACCTTAAGTGTACGTTCAACTGACCAATTTGAAGCCGCGCGGGAAAAAGTGCGCGGTTTTATCAACGCGGCGAGCAGCAAAGAAATTATTTTTGTTCGAGGCGCAACCGAAGCAATCAATCTTATCGCCCAAACTTATGGCAAAGCGAATGTTAAAGCAGGCGATGAGATTGTAATCACGGCGATGGAGCATCATTCTAATATTGTCCCTTGGCAAATGCTCTGCGAACAAACCGGCGCAGTATTAAAAGTCGCGCCGATGAATGTTCAAGGCGAGTTGATTTACGAAGAATTTGAAAACTTATTGAATGACAAAACCCGCTTGGTCGCTGTCGTGCATATGTCTAATGCGCTTGGTACGATCAATCCGGTACAAAAAATTATAGCGGCAGCCCACGCTAAAAATATTCCCGTGATGTTAGATGGCGCCCAAGCCATTCCACACATGCCCGTCGATGTGCAAGCGTTAGATTGTGATTTTTATGTGTTTTCAGGGCATAAGCTTTATGGGCCGTCGGGCATTGGCGTGTTGTACGGCAAGCAAGCCTTACTGGAAGCCATGCCGCCGTATCAGGGTGGCGGTGACATGATTAGAACTGTCACTTTTGAAAAAAGTAGCTATGCCGGATTGCCCTATAAATTTGAAGCTGGTACGCCTGGCATTGCTGATGTGGTCGGTTTAGGTGCGGCTATCGACTATCTAAATGCAATAGGCATGGCAGCCATTGCCGATTACGAAAACGAATTACTGGTTTATGCCACCGCCCAAGCCAAACAAATAAAAGGGTTAAAAATCATTGGTGAAGCGACTGATAAAGGCGCAATTTTGTCGTTTGTGTTGGACAGAATCCATCCCCACGATATTGGTACTCTGCTTGATAGCTTAGGCATTGCGATCAGGGCAGGGCATCATTGCGCCATGCCGGTGATGGATTTTTATCAGGTTCCCGCGACGGCAAGAGCATCGTTTGCCATGTACAATACCAAAGCAGAGATTGATGTTTTAATGAATGGCATTAAAGGATTGATTGAGGCATTTGGCTAAATTGATCTTTCGCTGTGTTGCCACAATAACAAATTTTAACGAGGAATTTCATGTTTGAAGACCTGCGCGACCTTTACCAAGAGGTCATATTCGACCACAACCGCAATCCACGCAATTTTCGCGTTATCGATAACGCGGATCGTCAAGTAGAAGGCTTTAATCCGCTCTGTGGTGACCGCTTGACCTTGTACTTAAAGATGACTGGTGACACCATTGATGATGCCAGTTTTCAAGGTTCCGGTTGCGCGATTTCCACAGCATCGGTGTCATTGATGACAGAAATTATCAAAGGTAAAACAGAAGCAGAAGCGGAAACCTTATTTAAAAATTTCCACGCCATGACTACCGGCAAAGGTGAGGCTATTCAACTCGAAGCCGTGGGTAAACTGGCGGTGCTGGCGGGTGTGCGCGAGTATCCTGCGCGAGTGAAGTGTGCAACGTTGGCGTGGCATACGCTGGATGCAGCGTTGAAGAACGAAACACAAGCCATTTCTACGGAATAAATGGGCGCACGATGAATACCGCTATCGGAAAACTCGCGGTACTTTACGAAAATCACGGTGATGTTTTGCCCTATCAGCAATTGGCTGACCAGCTTGCCGTGCCGTTACGACGCTCCACCGAAGCCGATTACGACCAACACGACGCTTTTTTTCTAAGTTGGCGCGACGGCTGTTTAAAGCTGCTTGATAAAGACTTGCTGAAAAAAGGCGGTTTAACGGTTGAGATTGAGCCGCGCCAAGGTGAACAACGCTCATGGCCGGCACCCAAAGATGGCGCGTTGGCAAAAGCCTTGGGTCGCAAAACTAAAACTGTAGTCGATGCCACGACCGGTTGGGGACAAGATAGCCTGCATATTTTTCGTATGGGTTATGAGCTGTTATGTATCGAACGCTCGCCAGTGATGGGTGCATTGCTGGCGGATGGCTTCAAGCGCCTGACGCAAGCAGACTGGATGCAAAGGCTTCAGTTACCAGCGCCTCAGCTACTGATCGGCAGTTCGATAGACTTATTGGCAACGCTGGCAATGCCGCCAGATGTTATTTATTTGGATCCGATGTTTCCGCCCAAGCGAAAAAAATCGGCACTTGCCAAAAAATCAATGATGATATTGCGAGATTTATTGGGTGATGATGACGATAAAGCGCAACTATTTACAGCGGCATTAAAGGCTACCGGTAAACGGGTGGTCGTTAAAAGTCCTGATTACGCGGAACCACTAGGCGGTAAGCCTAGCGAAAGTTTTCAGGGTAAATTACTAAGATATGATGTTTATTTAAAAGGTTAAAGCGATGTCAGATTGGATTAATGTTATTGCAGAAAACGCACTGGCAGACGGTGAAAATGTAGTGATTGATGTCGATGGCACAGACGTTGCGCTCTTTAAAATTGCGGGCGAGTTCTATGCTATTGAAGACGTCTGCACACATGACGGCGCCGAAATTGCCAGTGGTGAACTAATAGGTGATGAAATCGTTTGTCCCCGTCATGGTGCCCGCTTTTGTGTTAAAACCGGCGCAGTAAAATCGGCACCTGCGTATGAGGACATTGCCCGTTTTCCAGTGCGTATCGAAAAGGGTATGGTGCAGGTCAGGGATAAGTGATCTGATAATAAATTCTATCAGTCTGGCACCTTGATGCCGATAGGTGGGAGGTGTCCATCCCATTGCCCTACGGCGCTAATCAACGTTGAAAGCGCTGTAAATCTTAAATAGTAAACAAACTATGTCGTATAATCGCCGACCTTCTTTACATTCAATAGTTATTCCGTTGCTGTGGTGTTACGCAAAAAATCATTTAACCTAGCTGAGAAAGTAGCCTTTACAGCGGTCTTGCTTTTTACTGCCGGGATAGTTTCTATGGTGTATTTCTCAACAATTACCCTTGAAGCGAGTCTTACCAGATTACTTATGGATCAGCAGATGTCAGCGGTGAAGTATGTTGCCAATGACCTTGAGCAAAAAATATTGCTCCGTATGAATTCGCTCCAGGATGTGGCAAACAATTTACCGGTTAATCGCATCAAAGATAAAAAAGCGATATACAATTTCCTCAAACAACGCATCGCGATTTATCGTTTTTTTACCAATGGCGTAGTCGTTATTGATAAGAACGGTTTTGGTGTTGCTGATTTTCCTGTGGTGTCCGATCGCGCCACCGCAGACTACCGCGAACTAGAATATTTTAAAGAGGTGCTGGCTACCGGACGTGCCGCTCTTGGCAAGCCGCGTATTGGGCGATTTACGCATAAATCTGGTGTTGCTATCGCTGTACCTATAAAAAATGCACAAGGACAATTAGTTGCGGTATTGGCTGGATTCATGGGATTAACCGATAAAATATTTTTTGACCCCATGCTCGCCAGTTTCGGTAAGTCTGGTGATCTAATGTTGGTTTCAAGCGAATATCAAACCGTTATCGCCGACACCCATAAAGACCATGAACTGATGTCCCTGGATCAAACCGTTCATCAGTCTATATTAGGGCGATGTCTTGATAATATAAGCCGGACTTGGTTCAGCAAAGATTTACAGGGTCAAAACTCGCTGGTCTCAGATGTTCATATATTAGATAACCGCTGGGTTGTGCTTGGTTCATTACCCATCAAAGAAGCCTTTGCTCCGATTAACGAAATGAAGCAAAAAATCTATCAGCTCTCGGCGATCATTTTGATATTTGTCGGTGTGATTATGTGGTTAATGGCCTATTTTCAGCTGAAGATAGTTAAAAGTGCCACTCATCAGCTTCGTAAAATGGCGTTTGGGGAACTGCCGTTGCACGCCTTGCAAGTCAATCGCAGTGATGAGATAGGCGAAATGCTTGTTTCCTTCAACAAATTGCAACAGCAAATTCAAGACACCACAGCGGCCTTGCAGGCCAGTCATGCGAGTTACCAAAATCTTTTTGTACACATGAGCAACGGTTTTGCTTTACACGAAATGATTTTTAACGAACAGGGCGATGCGATTAATTATCGATTTATTGAAGTCAATTCCGTATTTGAACAAATGACAGGACTATTAAAGGCGCAGTTGATTGGAAAAACCGTTCTGGATGTTATGCCAACTATAGAAAGGCATTGGATTGAAAACTATGGCGAAGTGGTTAAGAGCGGTGAGCCTAAAACCTTTGAGAGTTATGCCGAACCTCTAGGTCGCTGGTATAAGGTCATCGCCTATCGTCCTGAGCCTGGAAAATTTGCAGTCACTATCGAAGATACTACTTCACTAAAGCGTGCACAAAAAGAACTGGAACATTTAGCGCATCATGACGTGTTGACTGGCTTGCCTAATCGCGCATTATTTGCTGATCGCCTGCAATTAGCCCTTGCTCGCGCTAAGCGCAGAAACACGATGTTGGCAGTAGGCTATATGGATTTAGATAAATTTAAGCCAGTCAATGATACTTATGGGCACGAAGCCGGGGATCATTTGCTGCTCGAAGTCGCGCGAAGGTTGAAAAGCTCGTTACGTGCCGATGATTCCATTTCACGCTTTGGCGGCGATGAATTTGCCATGCTGCTTACGGATATAAGTAGTCATAATGAGCTGAAAGAATTACTTGATCGCCTGTTGAGTGCTATTGCAGCACCGTATCAGATCGATGGTCATTATATTGAAATATCAATGAGTGTTGGCGTAACCCTTTACCCAAAAGATAATTCGGCGTCAGATGCCTTATTGAGTCATGCCGACAATGCGCTTTATGCGGCAAAAGAATTAGGCGGAAATTGCTACCAGTTATTTCAATGATTAAAGTTGTAAGGTGGTTTCGCGCTAGTTTGATAATTTGCCCTTGGATTTTTTAAGGCAACTGAAAGGGGCAGCGGAACATGGATAACGAAATGGGGCAATTTTGCGATGATTTGTTGCAGTCAACGCTGTAAGGTGGTTTCGCGACAGCAAACCGCCATCGATACGCTACCAAAATGGCGGATTGCCTAGCGGCGAATCCGCCTTACAGATTTAGCAATCCACCGCAATAGGCCTTGCACCTGACCCCTGTCCAGAATTTCTTGGCAGGGTTTTTTTATGTTTTGTGGGTAGGCTTGATTGTTTTTGAGGGTGCATCTTGCGGCGGTTTGCTAGCGCGAAACCGCCCTACGACACTTGATGTAAAGCTGTAAGGTGGTTTCGCGATAGCAAACCACCACTTGTGGGTATTTCGAGGTGTATCGATACCCACAGTTAATCCGTTCGCTGAGCGAAGCCGAAGCGAATAGGTGTCAAATATCAG
>CANNKH010000138.1 GCA_947504985.1 Methylococcaceae bacterium
ACACCAATCTGATTATTAAATCGCTCGGCATAAAGGCGGAGCAATTTTTAATCGATGATCTCATTTTACAAGCCGCTAACATTGGACGTATTCATCCTACTTTTGACTGATTTTTGGCGAAGGTATTGGGGTAGGCTTGATTGTTTTTGAGGGTATACCTTGCGGCGGTTTGCTGCGCGAAACCGCCCTACTGTTTTCAATCCGCTATTATTGCAAGTACGGTAATAGGATGATTTTAAGCCCTTCATCCTTTACACTGGCTATCTATCCGAATCAGGCGACAATCTGGTTTATGCCCTACGTTTTTTATATGTGGATATTTCAATGAGACAGCTTACCCCCGAAGGTCAACAAATTATCAATAATCTTGCCCAACGCTATCAGTTTAGCGCGGATGCCGTGCTTACCCTTTTAAACGCGGTGCTCAACGGCAACGGCTCAATGGCACAGTTTAATCACCCGGAGTTGGGTGGCTCAGGTCAGTGGATGCGAGGCGGCATGATTATGTTGGGCGATATGTTCAATAATGCGTTAAAAAACAGTGTCAGTCAGTTATGCCAAGAGCTTGCTAACCTGATCGCAAATCAACCCGATTTAATTCAAACCGGCAGTTTTCAGTCACAATCTCAAGGTAATCAACCGTCTATCAACTTTAGTACCCCTCAAGTGCCGCAAAATGATAACGGCGCGATGCCAGCGTCTCCTATTTTCACCTCGCCAGCGATCAATAGCACCCAAAATTGGTGGCCGACAGGATTGCAATTTCCCAATAGTACCGGTTCGCAAAATAACAGGCGTTACGCTTATTTTGCGACCATTCGGCGGCTGGCTATTCAGGTTAATGGGCGCGTCACCCTTTACGATACGTTGGATCACCAGATAACGGGGTTTTCTCAGCAACAATCCATCGATGGCAGCGTCACTTTTAACAGTCAATACGGGATTGTTGATGTCAACAACCTGCCGGTCATTTCCATCGACAACATCCCCGTGCAAGCGCCTGTTTATCAAGAGGCTCCCATCAATACGCCACAAGCCTTTCAGGATGCTGATATTTTCGGCGCTATCGAAAAATTGGCCGCTTTAAACAGTAAAGGTATCTTGACTAATGATGAATTTAATACGAAAAAAGCGGAATTACTGGCGAGATTGTAAATCTCCCCTAACCCCTCTTTTTCAAAGAGGGGTTAGGAATAAATACGTCAGAGTATGAGATGTGGATGTCGATAGGCAAGCCACCGCGACGGTTTTCAAGTGGTTTTATGCTGCAAAGCCGCGCGTACACAACGTAACACCCCGTAACTGTAAATCCCATCAAACACTTCATAAACCGGTTTGAGCGCATTGCGCTGGGCTTCTGGTAACTCCAGCAGTGCTTGTTCTATGTGCAGGATGTGCTGTTCTGATAATTCCACAACATCGGTAAGCACCACTTGACCTTGTTCTAACGCTTGCGCCAGATGATCGTATATTGTGGTTTCTTTTAATGCCCGTTTTTGCGCAATTTGTTTAACGGTAAATCCTAATCTGAAGAGGTTGACCGATTCGCTGACGGTATCGGATAAATCTTCATCGGCATCCGAAAAAGCACTGATTACCGCTAGAAACTTATCGGCATACAATTCCAGTTTGCGTGCGCCAACGCCTGAGATCATCGCCATTTGCTGGTGATTTTGGGGTTTGCTTTCCAGAATCGCCATCAAGGTGGCATCGTGAAAAATAACATACGGCGGGACATCTTGAGCATCGGCAATTTCTTTGCGCTTGGCGCGTAATGCCTCCCAAAGCGAGGCAGCATGTTGCGTGCTGCCAGACGACTTGCCTGAAGACTTAATCCGCTTGGTTTTTTCTTGCTTAACATCTTTACGCAGCATGAGTTGCTGCTCACCGCGCAAAATGGGGCGGCAAACTTCAGTGAGTTGCAACGCGCCAAATCGGTCAAAATCGACGGCAACCAAGCCACGCGCGACCAATTGTCTGAATACCGAATACCATTGCTGCTCATCCAACGCTTTGCCGATGCCGAAAGTTGACAAGGCTTCATGACCAAACTTTTTGACGCGTTCGGTGCTTTTGCCCAGCAAAATATCGATGAGGTAAGCGACACCAAAGCGTTGTTCGGTGCGATAAACGCAGGACAACGCCTGTTGCGCAGCAAGCGTACCATCCCAAGTCTGCACGGGTTCCAAGCAGGTATCACAGTTGCCGCAAGGCTGTTCAAGCTGATCGCCAAAATAATTCAATAAGGCTTGGCGCCGACAATGCACTTGTTCACACAGCGCCAGCATGGCATCCAGTTTGTGATATTCAACGCGTTTATGGATTTCATCTGCCTGCGATTCTGCCAGCATTTTTCGCAACGTGATGACATCTTGCAAACCATAAGCCATCCACGCATTAGCGGGTAATCCATCACGTCCAGCACGACCGGTCTCCTGATAATACGCCTCTACGCTTTTGGGTAAATCCAGATGCGCGACGAAACGGACATTCGGTTTGTCGATGCCCATACCGAAGGCGATGGTGGCGACAATCACCAGTCCTTCTTCCATTAAAAACCGGTGCTGATGCCGATAGCGTAAGTCGTTACTCATTCCTGCATGATAAGGCAACGCATTGATGCCTTTATCGCTTAACCACTGCGCCGTTTCATCCACTTTTTTACGTGATAAACAGTAAACAATGCCCGAATCGCCAGCGTGTTCAGCGTCGATAAATGCCATCAATTGCTGTCGGGCATTTTGTTTTTGGACGATTCGGTAGCGAATATTAGGGCGATCAAAACCGCTACGAAAAAGTGCGGCGTTTGCCAAGCCCAAGCGCAGAATAATTTCCTGCTGGGTTTTTTCATCGGCAGTCGCGGTCAGTGCGATGCGCGGTATATCGGGGAATTGTTCATGTAGAAGCGAAAGTTGCAAATAATCGGCACGAAAATCATGCCCCCATTGTGAAACACAATGCGCTTCATCAATGGCAAACAACGCTATTTTAATTCTGGAAAATAAAGTTGAAGTACGCGCTGCAGTAAGCCGTTCTGGAGCGATATACAATAAATCCAGTTCGCCATTGACCAATTGCTGCTCAATCAATCTAGATTGTTCCAACGACAAGGTAGAGTTTAAAAAAGCCGCCTTAACACCCAGTTGTAATAGCGCCGAGACCTGATCCTGCATCAGTGCAATCAGTGGCGATATGACAATGCCCACACCCTCTCGAATGATCGCTGGAATCTGGTAACACAAGGATTTACCCCCACCGGTCGGCATCAATACCAAAGCATCACGCCCCGCCAGCATATGATCGACAATGGCTTGTTGCTGACCTCTAAAATGGTCATAGCCGAATACGCTTTTAAGTATTTGAGAAGGGGTGCTTATTGCCATGTGTTGTGTTTAGGAAGGGGTACAAAACAACTTGGTTGTGAGTTGCGCGGTCTTAGTGGATACCATGACTGCCCGTACTCATAGGACGAGCAGTCATTAGCTTGTCGAGTGTGCCGTACCCATTCTTTAAGAAGACAATGGCTTTAGCTTTTAACGGCAATAATACAAACAAAATTAAACCACTGAAAATAAGTATCTCGGTGTTTAAATCCCGCCCGCTCCAGTAATTCGTAGTTTTCATCAAGGCGATAAGGCACCAGAACATTTTCAAGCGCCTCTCTTTTGCGCTGGTTTTCAGTGTCGGTATAGCCACTCTGGGATTTTTTGAATTGTAGATAATGGTCAATGTATAAACGATTTAAAACGGCATCCGTGGCAAGAATTTTCTCTGATAACAGCAAAATACCGCCGGATTTAAGTGCGTTATAAACCGTTTTCAGCAAGCCTTCCCGGTCGATAGGACGTACAAACTGCAACGCCCAATTAAGGATAACAACATCGCAATCGGGTAAGTTGGTCAGGCAGCTTAAATCGGCTGCTCTTAAAGAAACTCGACCCGCATTAATTTGCTCAGACAATTTCATCCGCGCCTTATCAAGCATGGGTTCAGCATTATCGAAACCGATAAAATGCGCGGTTGGCGGACACCCGGAATGCGCGGTCAAATGGGCTATTGTTGTTCCTGTTGAGCAACCCAAATCGCAAACGACACCTGACTCGGCAGGTAAAAAATCAATAATGAGCTCAGTTTGGAGACGCTGAATCTCATCGTAAAAAGGCACACTTCTTGAGACCATGTTGTCGAACACGTGAGCAACGTGTTCGTCAAAAGCAAAATCCTGCACCTTGCCCGCCTTGTTAAACAGCTTATCCTGATCTGTCATGTGCAAATGTATAGGTATCGCTTAGAAGGGGTTAATTGCGGTTAAAAAGATTGATCAAATAGGCTAATCGATTGGCTCTCTCCGACGATAATTGATCCCACTGAAAACGCCATTGCCAATTACCCTCAGTGGTGCCAGGCGTGTTCATGCGATGCGCGGAATCCAATTCCAGAATATCCTGCATCGGAATAATGGCTAAATTAGCGACCGATGCCAATGCCGCTTGTATTAATGCACAATGCAGGGATGCCGCAGGATTACCGAGATAATCGTAAATATATTTTCTTTCATCATCTCGAAGTTGCTTTGACCAGCCCAATGTTGTGTCATTATCGTGCGTACCGGTGTAAACGACACAGTTTCTTTCATAATTATCAGGCAGATAGGGGTTGTCATGATCGCCGCCAAAAGCAAACTGCAAAATTTTCATGCCTGGCAAGTTAAACTCGTCACGCAATTCTTCGACTTCATCAGTGATAATACCCAAGTCTTCAGCAACCAACGGTATCGAACCCAGCTCTCTTTTTATGGCTTTTAGCAAGGCTTTTCCAGGTGCCGTAACCCATTCACCTTTTTGCGCCGTAGGCTCACTGGCGGGTATCTCCCAAGCGGCTTCCAAACCACGAAAATGATCAATCCGCAAAATATCAAATTGCTCAAGCTGAGTTTTCATTCGCTCAATCCACCAGTTAAACCCGGTTTTCTTCAAAAACGTCCAGTTATAATGAGGATTGCCCCAGCGTTGACCTGTTTCAGAAAAATAATCGGGGGGTACACCGGCAACGACAGACATATTGCCTGAATCGTCGAGCTTAAAGACCTCGCGGTTTGCCCAAACATCAGCGCTGTCATAGGATACAAAAATAGGAATATCGCCGAATAACAAAACGCCTTTTTGATTGGCGTAGGCTTTTAAAGCCATCCATTGCTGAAAAAAGACATACTGTTCAAATTTGATGCAGTCAATTTGTGCTTTTAAACGGTTGCGAGCGTCTTTAATTGCCTTAGCCTCTCTTTCTTTAAAAGATTCAGGCCATTGATTCCAGCAATTTTGATTAAATTCGTTTCTAAGCGCTAAAAATAAAGCAAAGTCATCAAGCCAAAACGCTTTTTTCTCACAAAATTCCGCAAAAGTAGCTTTATCTGATGGCTCGGCATAGGTTAAAAAATAATTAAATGCTTTTGTTACCAAACAAGTTTTATTGAATTTAGCTGTCCCTCTACATTCTTCACATCTATCCGATAATTGCAGCCAGCCTTTGTTAACCAAACCTTCAATGTTGATTAAATCTGGATTACCCGCATGGGCAGATAGACACTGATAAGGCGATCCATCGTTATGCGTCATGCCTAAAGGCAATGTTTGCCAAACAGTCGCGCCCGTATTATGCAGAAAATCGACAAAATGATACGCATCCTGCCCCACATCACCTGATTTTTTATTGCCAGGTAATGAAGTGATATGCAGCAAAACACCTGCACGACGTTTATTTAAAATTTCATTCACTTAGTGATCTCAAGTTATAGTTCAACACTAGGCCGCATTGCCCCACCCATTGCTGGCGCCCCTGATCCTTGGGTAAACGACATCGCCAGATAAGCTGGCGGCTGCTTTCCCAATAAGCGGTACAAATTGGCTAAGTTAAGACGGTATTGTTTTTCAAAATTACTTACAGCTTCTCCGGGATTATAATCGCCAAACCACCAGAACCAGTCCGAGCCTTCACAAATCGCCAGCTGAAATTCAGCTTCTTTGATTTGCTGGTCGGTCAAATACTGTTCAAAAATGGCTTTATCGAACTCCGCTTTAACATCGCCGAGCATATCCCATGCGCGATTTTTATCAACATCGCCTATCCATGTTGAAAAAGTACCGTAAACCCAACTGCCTGCAACCAGTTTCGATAAGGGTTTAACCGTCGCCTTAGCTTGCAGACATTCTGAAAATGTCGTCAGTTCAATTGCAGGGTGTTCAGATAATCGTTGATATAAACCGCTAAGGAAATGATAGCCGTTATTGGGAAAATGTTCCCATGCGTTTTCGCCATCCATGATAATTGAAACCACTTTATCACTGGGTTCATCAGCGGCAATGTTTTCCAAATGATGAATTAAATCACTAACGGCATCATTGGCATGCCACTTTGAATATTCAAAGCCAATCAGATCAGATAAGCCATCATCCCTAAAAAAACAGGCTAACTTCGTTTTATCAAGCTTAAAAGGATGATGTATAGTTAATGGCTTTTTATTTTCAGGCAAATTAAAACTGTTCTGCAATACAGCACCACCACTTGCCGCCCAATCAAAACCAAAATCACTCAGGATTTTCAGTGTTTCATCGCTAATACTGCCTTCTGAAGGCCAGCAGCCTTTAGGCTTGAAACCAAAAAAATGTTTAAAGGTTGCCACGCCTTTTTCAAGCTGCCAGATAACGCGTGCCTCACCGCCGGGATAACGGGATAACTCTGGTAAAGACGCACCAGGCATTGCTTCGTGAGTAGTCTTCAAATCCAGCAATAATGGCATAATCGGATGAGCATAAGGCGTAACTGACAACTCAACCTGCCCTTTTTTAGCCAATACATGATAGCGACAAACGACATTTGCTAGTAGTTCGCCAATAATCTTGAGAAGCTCAAGCCGGTCGTGTTGAGTATAAGCAGAGCCTTTTTCTATTAAATGTTGAATTCTGCTATCACTTAATTTTACAGTTTCCCCTATCCAGGCCAAGTGATACCAAACCAGAATATCGCTGATAAACTGACCATTAATATAAATCAGCGCATCATAATGTTGATCGAGCCAATCCGCCATTGCCGCTAGTTTTTTAAACTCGGGATAACGATTGATTTGTCTTTCCCGATTGGCTCGCAAACAATTTTTTATCAAGGTCAACGCGGTTTGGGAGTCATCAGGAATCGAGGTATCGACCAGTGCGGCAAGTAGCGGATCGCAAATTGGCGTGTGATCATGGAAGTAACTATCAACTTGTCGGGCATATTCCTCAATTTGTTCAAGCAAAATAGGCGCAAAATTAATGACGGCTTTCGCCTTTGGCACCGCTTCCAGATGAGCCGCCATATCAACATAGTCTTTAATAACATGTAGATAAGTCCACGGTAAAACAAACTCTCCCGTGTGCAAATCTCGATATTCAGGCTGGTGCATGTGCCAACATAACACCAGTTTTAACTTATGTTTACTCTTTGCTTTATCTAACATAATGCAATCGCTGTCCCAGCATTTCCGGTGTCACCAGTACCACACCGCCGTGGCTGACATGGAAGCGCTGTTCATCATCAGCACGATTTTTGCCGATG
>CANNKH010000139.1 GCA_947504985.1 Methylococcaceae bacterium
AACGCTGTATTAGCCATCTTTCATAAACAGCCAGCCAATTTTCGTCTGAAATTTAGCAAGCCTTTCAGTTAGATTTTTATTTTTTGCTTTTTCGGTCAGACACTAACTAATAGCCTCCCTCTTTATTGATAGCAACCGGCAAGCAGTTACAAAGGTGATTTTATAACTGTTTGATTTTACAAGTCGCCAGAATTGAGGTCGCACCCTCCCGCTTTATTCTGTCCTGGTGGGTTTTATCGTCTATTCCTTGATGTTCACGCCCAAAGACACTGTCGTGATCGAGGATGTCTATACTGGCCAAGTGTATACCGTTGCCAATGTGCCCATCGGCATCGCGCTGCCGATGTCGGTGGTGTCAACCATCGGCGTGAATACGACAAAACTTTATGAAACGGCCTTTTCTACCCCCGATGAAGCGGGCCTGTTACAGGCGGGTTATCTGGAGCCGCTGGACACGTTGGTCAAACTGCGCAATATTGGGCTCGGGACTGCATCGTCGGATATTTCGTTTAACGGCAATTTATCAGACTCGCTCAATGGCTATATTGAAGGCTGTGTGATGTTCGACCTGGAACTGCAAGTCCCCGCCAATGAACATGAAGTGACCCGGGAAAAGCTTTTGAAAGCCGATGACCTGTGGGCGGCGATGAAAACCACGTTTATTAACAAAGATGTGCTAGTTGACTTGCCTACCTTCACCGGTCAAAAGTCTTGTCAAGAGGCTTATGTGTTGCTGGACCAATACCTGAACACGCCCGAATTCGGGGCATTATGGGAACAGTACCTGCATGGCTTTTTGGATATTAAGGACACGGCCGTCACTTCCGATGAGGTCGTCACCCAGGCAACCCAAGCCTTGGGCATGGTCTCGGTTGATTCCCAGAACTATATGCGCAATGCCTTGATGGCCGCGTATCTGCGCGATGGCCCGGCGGCCTTTATTGCGCGTACCGGCATGGAACAACTGAAATTGCAATGGTCAGGTGAGCGGACTATATTCAATCAGATTGCCCGTCCGTTGATGGCGTTTGTGGAAGTCTTTACCGTGGCCATTTCCCCGATTGTGGCATTCTTGACCACCTTAGGGATCATGGGCATTGCCATGATTGCCCGCTATTTCCAAATGCTCATTTGGGTCGCCTTGTGGGGGCCGATTATGGCGGTCTGCAACCTTTACATCGCCATCGTCACGACCCGCATCATGGTCACGTTGGCTGACCAGGCACAGGCGAACGGGGCGTCGCTCTCGGCGATGGTGTCCCACGACAAACTCTATGACACCTTGGAAACGTGGCTGGCCACCGGCGGCATGTTAGCTTCCAGTGTCCCTGCCCTGTCGTTGATGCTGGTCTATGGCGGTTCGGTGGCGGCCACCAACCTCGCCGGCAAAATGACGGCGGGGGCATCCAGTGCCGTAAAACCGGAACGCCTGATGCCGGAACCGGTGTCGATGGGTGCCGTCACCAACATCGGCTCGCAACGTGATTATTCGGCCAATATGGGCCAGACCAAATCGGCGATGACCGAAAATACCTTCAGTCTAGCCAGTTCAACCCAAAAAGCCCAGCAAAGCGCGTTGTCGTCACTGACTTCCGCCAATGCCTCTGCATCTCAGGCATTCAACAACTTGACACAACAGACTGACAGTAAGGGACATACGGTAACCGACGGGGCTACGATAACGGATTCCTTATCAAAGTCCAATTCCCAGACAGACCGTTGGGCGGCGGCAACCGGAAGGGCGATTGCCGACAAGGTGGGAAGAACTGATGCCGAAAAAGAGTCCATTGCAGCCAGCGCAAGCACCCAATTGGCACTTGGGGCTTCGGCTGGTGTTTTTAAAGCACTTAAATTTGGTGGTGAAGCCGGGCTAAAATCAGATACAGGCATTAACGCAGCTCGACAACAAGAAATATCAGACCAAATGGATAAAACCTGGCGAAGTGAACATGCCAATACCAACGAAACCCGGTCCGCACACGATTTCGCCAGAGCGCACTCAGACCAAAGCATGTTCGCTTCCCAAGACATGAAAGCGAAAGGCGAAAACTATATGAGCCAGCTTCAACGGGTCGATCAGGCGCAAAAGGCGTATTCAGCGTCTGTTACGGACAGCCAAACAGCCGGAAAATCGTTGCCGATGAAATATAGTGAATTGTCGGCAAAATTAGTGGCCTCTGGAGCGCAGGCGGATCTTGCAAATGCCGACAGGGATATTATGATTAACGGGACTGACAAAGAAAAGGCGGCTTATCAGGAAGCCCGTGATCATGCCAATACAGAAATCAGTAATTCGGCGGCACAACCGGCATCAGACCAACGGGCCGCATTGACAACCTTTTTGGCGCTTGACGAAGTCAGGCCACAACAAGCGGTAGGGATTGCCAAAGATCATTTAATGCCGACTGCGGGCGATATGGATATCGGCATATCCACTGCCGACCAGTTTAATAAGGATGCAAAATCGCTTGATGAAATAGTCAGCAAGCAACAAGCGAACGAATTTGACTTGAACGCCAAAGGTAGCACTCCCTTGTCTTCAGAAACGACTCAGTCGGTCAGTACCGTGCCAACAAGAATGGCTAATACGACTTCAGCAAAAGACACTATCAGTCATGCACCTCGAAGCACACCATCGGTAACGGTCGATTCTGTAGGCGGTACAGCTAGATCCAGTGATGCGCTTATTGGTGGTAATTTGGGTGACCCAGATAAATTTAGGCACCTAATTACAGATGAGCCATTGATTTCCGATGATAAAGATACTTCCCATCTTATGGGGGGTGCGTTAAAGCATGAAGGCCATGCGTTTTATGATAATACCGTTGTCTCAGGTGGAAGGTCTCTAGGAAACATCGGGGAAAAAATAGGTGGGGCAGTATTTGATGCAGAACACGCTATTAAGGGCGTTCTTGGAATCCATTCGGACACCGAAACGCCTATCAAACAACAGAAGCATGAACTGAATGACGAGTTGCCAGACATAAAAAAATAAACTTTGGAGAAGTCACTATGGAATCTATATTCTTTTTAATCAATCATATTGCCCGTTCTTTTAAAGGAAATGGCAAGAAAATCCATATCATGCTTTCTAAAACATACGATGCCGCAGTCAATCTTTTTAGAAACGATATTCAGGATGTCGAAGACGTACAAGAACTGAGTGATGCTGAATATAATCGGCGTTTTGGGAAGTTTTTTCCTAAACCAAATGAAGAATGTGAAGAAATTAATTCCAACTCAGGATTTTATATATCCCGTATCCAGGCCGCAGCCCATGGAGCCCTATCAGGGCCTTCAGGTGGTGGAAAGGGTTTTTATCGTTAGTTTCCGAGTAGCGGCAATGCTCACAATACTACTTATTATCGTATCCACATCTAAAAAATCGAGTTGTGATTAGGCGGAGAATTTTTTCTATAGCGTCGAAGTGTTAGGTTATCAGATAAACTAACAACAGCGGGTTGTCCGGTATATTCTGAAAGCCGTAATGGCGATAAAAAGCTGATGCACGATCATCAATAGCATCAACGAATAATCCAACACCACCCGCTTCTTTATGGATGCGTCCTGTCCGTGAGATGGCATCGACCAGAAGCAATTCACCCAATCTTTTTTTCTGATATTGTAAATCGACCGCCAATCGCCCCAATCTTACACCTGGGATTCTCTGTGGTAACCGCTTTTGATAAGCATCAGGCAGAAAACGACGTTCCATTTCAGCGAGGGTTAGCGCATAAAACCCACAAATACGTGTTGGTTCTTCGTCTTGTATGGCGACATAAGTTTTGGATATTCCTTTATCCTGATGCTGCCTGGCAACTTGTCGCAACCAATTGTTCAGCTCAGGTCGTCCACAATCGAAGTTTTGCCGATTATGGCTGCCAGTTAAAGGAAGAATTTGCATCATCGCACTTGGCTTCTTGGTAACGGTCCATTGCCGCTTGTAATTTTTCGTTGGGCTTAGGTGGATTATCAAGTAAATCGAGCATCCAATCCCAATCGCGTGCTGACATACGAATAACTTGTTCGCGTTCAATGACAGCTTGAGCCTCTTTAAGGGCTGACTGTACCAGAAATTGATTGATGGTTGCGCCACTCAATTCAGCGGCTTTACAAAGGGTCTCGTAAGCATCGTGTGGAACACGGGCACCAATACGATTTTGTTTGGTAGTAACAGTTTCCATCCTGATCTCCCTTTAGTTTAGAAGGGCAGTCAGTTTAGCATAGACACCAAAATGACGCCACATAATACGCCGCCCACTAAATCAATAGATTAAAAGTTAGTAGGTTTTCTACAATCATTGTCACAGCCGATTGAATGGCAAGATAAAAGCCATTAAATCACTAATCATTACCAATATTTCCCCGCCATCTACTGGCAAGGTTCACCCTGCGTATTTGTCCGCCATCGCTATCAGCGACATCTTAAGAGTGAACCTTGACAACCTGTAGCAGACTAACCATACTTTAAGTATCAAATGATACCAATGGAGTAATAATATGGTTTTGGTGACACCTGAGAAAATCGCAGCCGTCATGGCCCTGATGCCCCTGCCCCATTCCTTTGCCGAACTCGACCAGTTAGTGTCCGGCGGGTTATCCAAGAACGCGCTCAAGTCCAGCGTCGAGCGGGTATGTTATAATAATGAGGAACGTAAACATTTGTTGTACCGGATTATTCCTGAAGCGACTTATAAACGCCGTCGGGATAAGTTGACCGCCGAGGAATCAGGACGTGCCGAACGCCTTGCCAGAATCTACGCAACAGCACATTATGTCTGGAATGCTGATGATGACGCTAAGGCGTTCCTTCACGCACCGCACCCCATGCTCCAAGGCCAGACGCCGCTAGAGGTTTCATTGACGGAACTCGGTGCCCGCCGTGTCGAAGAACTGCTGTGGAAACTGTATTACGGTTTGGTTGCCTGATGCGGATTTTCCGCATTGCTGACGAACGCCACCCCATTTGGGATGGAACTGGAGCGGCACTGGTGGGCGGTCGATGGAATAGTCCAGGCAAGCCCGTCATTTATGGCTCATTAAGCTACTCTTGCGCCATGCTGGAGATACTGGCCCACGCCAACATTGGACGCATCCCTTCGACACACCGGTTCGTGATTGCACAAGTACCAGAAACCGTAGCCATCGAAACACAAGATACAACAACCTTGCCCATGGGTTGGGACACTGAAGACACGACAGCCAGCAGGGTGTTTGGCGATCAATGGTTAGCCGAAAACCGGAGCGCGATATTAATTGTTCCGTCCGTAGTTGCCAGATTGGATAGCAACGCGTTGGTCAATCCTTTCCATCCGGACTGCCGCCAATTGCTGGTCAGTTCATCTGAAAAAGTGATCTGGGACAAGCGGCTTTTTGTAAGCCCATCGTCCTTGGTTTAGTGGATGATGTGCATATGGTTTCGTCTGTTTTTTCGTTACCCGTTTAGTATTTTTTGACAAACCATTCTTTCGCGTGTACATTGCCGCGATTTCCATCCATTAACCCGCATTTAGGAGGCTGCCATGTTAGATAGTGTGATGATTTTCAGCCTCGCATCCGTTACCCTCCGGTAATTCTGCCGATTCTTACGGATCGGGGCTTCCACAAAAAATAATCCAATTTTTTAACACGACCGGATACGGTAGGGCTTTGTTTTGCCCAGCGTTCTGGTCAGTGGGAGTAATTATGAATAACCAAAATCGTTGGACAAACAACGCTGCGTCGTTGTGTGCCGAATTTAGCGCAGAGGATGGCGTAGACCCACGCTATTTGACCCGCAATCAAGCGCGTAAAAAATCATCGCGCAAAAATCTACAATTATGTAAAGAAGCCGCCCAGATTGTCGCGCTGGTGCTGACGGGCGAAACCCAGCAACCCTTGTTGCGGGATTTGCTGGTGTTATCGGTAGAACCAGAAAACGATGGTGCATGTGTCTGCGTCACCGTAGGCCAATACGCCACAGATAGCTTGGCGGATGAAACCGAGGTGCTGGCGGCTTTAGGCCGCGTGCAAGGTTTGTTGCGCTCCGCCTTGGCACACGCGCTGCACCGCAAACACACGCCGACCTTAAGCTTCCGCTATGTCGGTGTCATTAGCCAAGGCGGTGTCTGATGCCTATCCAAACCATCATCACCAAGGGTAAAGTGCCGGTAAAAATCTACACCGACACCATCGAGCCGGAAGCCTACCAACAGTTGCTCAATATGTCGCAATTGCCGTTCGTCCACAGCCACATCGCCGTCATGCCGGACGTACACGCAGGCAAAGGCGCGACGGTCGGCTCGGTCATCCCCACAGCGGGCGCGATTATTCCGGCGGCAGTGGGCGTGGACATTGGTTGCGGGATGAATGCCTTGCGCTTGTCGATCAAAGCCCAGGATTTGCCCGATAACTTGCGTTCATTGCGACTGTTTATCGAGGCGGCGATTCCGGTCGGCTTTAACATGCACAAAAAAGATGTCGCCAAACCGTTAACCGTCACTGGCTTGGCGGTGGGCTTGCACAGCATTTTGGGCAAACATTCCAAAATCAATACGATGCAAAAGAAGCCTTACCAAACCTGGGTGCGGCAATTGGGCACCTTGGGCGGCGGCAATCATTTCATTGAGCTGTGTTTGGATGAAAATGACGATGTCTGGGTGATGCTGCATTCGGGCAGCCGGGGCATCGGTAACGTCATGGGTGAATACTTCATCGCTTTGGCGAAGAAAGACATGGGACGGTATCTGATTAACTTGCCGGATAAGGACTTAGCCTACTTCAGCGAAGGCGCGGCCTACTATAACGATTATCTGGAGGCGGTGGCCTGGGCGCAAGATTACGCGCTGGTCAACCGCCGCGAGATGATGCTGTTAGTCTGCGAAGCGTTGCGTAAGAAACTGCCCAAATTCGGCATCACCAAAGAAGCCATCAACTGCCACCACAACTATGTCAGCCGCGAAACCCATTTCGGCGCATCGGTGTGGATCACCCGCAAAGGCGCGATCAGCGCGGCGGAAGGCGAATTGGGCATCATCCCCGGTAGCATGGGTGCGAAGTCTTACATCGTGCGCGGCAAAGGCAACCCGCAATCGTTCTGCTCCTGCTCACACGGCGCAGGCCGCGTCATGAGCCGCTCCGCCGCGAAAAAGCATTTCGACAGCGACGATGTCGAAGCGCAAACACGCGGTATCGAATGCCGTAAAGACAGCGGCGTAGTGGACGAGATTCCGGCAGCTTATAAAGACATCGACCAAGTGATGGAACATCAACATGATTTGGTTGAGGTGGTGCATACTTTAAGGCAGGTGTTGTGTATTAAGGCATAAGTATCTACACAAGTTTCCAAAAGAAATGGCATGATGGGGAATGATTTTAAAAAACACTAGCAGGGGTAGACCCGCGCCTCATCAAGCGCCATCAGCAATTGGTGCTTGAACATATGAACTCAAGCGAACCCCTAAGTGCTGG